>OMUP01000061.1 GCA_900314255.1 uncultured Lachnospiraceae bacterium
CGCGGGTGTCAGATTACAATAAATTACATTTTTTCAGATTGCCGGATTCTTTCATACGGACATTCTCACAGGTGCATCACTCTGTCTTTGATCTCCTGTGTTCTGCCCTGGTTCCAGAACTGAGTGCCGATGTAGCCGCAGGTGCGTCTTGCGACATTCATCTTGGACTGATCGCGGTTGCCGCAGTTCGGGCACTCCCAGACAAGCTTGCCGTTCTTGTCGGTCACAATCTGGATCTGGCCGTCGTAGCCGCACACCTGGCAGTAATCGCTCTTGGTGTTCAGCTCGGCGTACATGATGTTGTCATAAATGAACTGCATCACGGAGAGAACCGCTTCAATGTTGTTCTGCAGGTTCGGAACTTCCACATAGGATACCGCGCCGCCCGGGGAGAGCTTCTGAAACTCAGACTCGAACTTGAGCTTCGAGAACGCGTCGATGTGCTCGCGGACATTCACATGATAGCTGTTGGTGATGTAGTTGTGATCGGTCACATCCTTGATGATGCCGAAACGCTTCTGCAGGCACTTCGCGAACTTATACGTCGTGGATTCCAGCGGGGTGCCGTAGATGGAGTAGTCGATGTTCTCGGCCGCCTTCCATTTCGCGCAGGCGTCATTCAGCCGTTTCATCACGGCCAGCGCAAACGGCTTCGCAGCCGGATCGGTGTGGCTCTTGCCGGTCATATACTTGCACATCTCGTACAGCCCTGCATACCCGAGAGAAATGGTGGAATAGCCTCCGTAGAGAAGCTTGTCGATCTTTTCACCCTTCTTCAGCCTTGCCAGCGCGCCGTACTGCCAGAGGATCGGCGCCACATCCGACGGTGTCCCCAGGAGTCTTTCGTGGCGGCAGCGAAGCGCTTTGTGGCACAGTTCCAGACGCTCGTCCAGGATCTCCCAGAAGCGGTCCATGTCGCGCTCCGACGAGCAGGCCACGTCGACCAGGTTGATGGTCACGACGCCCTGGTTGAAACGGCCGTAATACTTGGGCTTTGACGGGTCATAGTCAAGCGCGCCCGCCACGTTGTCATACCCGTTTCCGGAGCGGTCCGGCGTCAGGAAACTGCGGCATCCCATGCACGGATACACATCCCCGTTCCCTTCGGTCTCGCCCTTTGAGAGCTTGTACTCGCGCATCTTCTTCTCGGAGATGTAGTCCGGAACCATCCGCTTTGCGGTGCATTCCGCAGCCAGCTTTGTGAGATACCAGTAGCGGGAATCCGGATGGATATTGTCCTCCTCCAGAACATAGATGAGCTTCGGGAACGCCGGTGTGATCCACACGCCCTTCTCATTCTTGACACCCTGCATTCTCTGGCGGAGAACCTCCTCGATGACAAGCGCCAGGTCTGATCTGGTCTGCCCGTCCGGCACTTCATCCAGATACATGAAAACCGTGACAAAGGGCGCCTGCCCATTTGTCGTCATGAGCGTGATGACCTGATACTGAATCGTCTGAACGCCGCGCTTGATCTCCTCGCGCACGCGCATCTCCGCGACCTTGCGGACCTCTTCGTCTGTCGCCGTGATCCCGCTCTCGCGGAAGTCCTCTCTCACCTCGCGGATGAACTTCTCACGGCTCACCTGGACAAATGGCGCCAGATGCGACAATGTTATGCTCTGGCCGCCATACTGGCTGCTGGCGATCTGCGCGATAGCCTGTGTTGCGATGTTGCAGGCGGTCGAGAAGCTGTGCGGCTTCTCGATGAGCGTTCCGGAGATGACGGTGCCGTTCTGAAGCATGTCCTCCAGGTTTACCAGGCAGCAGTTGTGCATGTGCTGCGCAAAGTAATCCGCATCGTGGAAGTGAATAATGCCCTGCTCGTGCGCTTCTACGATATCGTCCGGGAGCAGGAATCTCTTCGTGATGTCCTTGCTGACCTCACCGGCCATGTAGTCGCGCTGCACGCTGCTGACTGTCGGATTCTTGTTGGAGTTCTCCTGCTTGACTTCCTCGTTGTTGCTCTCGAGCAGGCTCAGAATTCTCTGGTCCGTCGTGTTGGACTTGCGGACAAGCGCTCTCTTGTAGCGGTATGTGATGTACTTTCTGGCGACCGAGAAAGCCTGATCCTTCATAATCTGGTCTTCCACCAGATCCTGAATCTCCTCCACCGAAAGCGCGCGCGTCGTCTCTCTCGCCTTCTGCTCGACAAAACCGCCGACCGCACGGATCTGGTCGTCGCTCAGGCGCTCCTGCTCCGGCACTTCCTTGTTGGCTTTCTGAACGGCCACAATGATCTTGCTGATATCGAATTCAACTTCTTCGCCGCTTCTCTTGATGATGTTCATTTTCTTCCTCTGATACTTGCTGTTGTTATTGTATTGTTTTGTTCTTGTTCTTATTTTTGCTTTTGCTTTGTTTTTACTGTTATTGTTTTTTGGACTAAAATTAAGTCCCGCACGTGATTTCTCATGTGCAGGACTCATGTTACTACATATTGTGGTTAAGGTCAAGCGACTGATACTATATATTGTTGCCACTATACTTTCCCGCCAGGTCGCCTCCAGTCCGGCTTTACGGCATCCGGCTGCTCTGACAGGTCAGATAAATAATTTGTCTTCCGCTCTGCTCGTTCCACAGAAATGAAAGGACCTTTTCCATGTGACTGTCATCCAGATTAGCAAACGGATCGTCCAAAATCAACACCGGATGTTCCTTCGGATACAAACCGTCCAGCAGCGCCAGCCGTTCTGCAAACCGGAACAGATCCTGCGAACCGCTGCTGTAGTAGCCGAGCTGCCTCTCCCGGCCGTTCTCGACGACACTCAGGCGGAAATTTTCATCCACCTTCACTTCCATGGCCGCCCCGTCTGTGAACAGTCCCAGATACTCATTGATGTGCTGGCTCACGAGCCGTCTTGCACCCTCTGCAGCCGTCTTTGCGGCTTCCTGCAGCAGTTTGTCCGCCTGCGCGTAAACCTCGGCGCGGCTGCTCTCTTCGTCGATCTGCGCGGTCAGTTCCTCAACGCGCTTCTTCTTTTCCGCGTACTGCGCCTTCAGCCTGCCCTTCTGCTCGGCGTACATCTGCTGTGCCCGGTCCGTCTCCTCCTGGCGGGAACGCATCATCTGTTCCCGGCTGATGTTGTCCGCCCGCTTCACCGTGTGCGACGTGACCGCCGAAAGGATCATAACGGCCAGAATCATCATGCCGACACCCGCCGCGATGACAAATGGCGGCCGGGCGGCCGGTACATAGATGCTCCCGGCGATTCCGACGATCAGCAGCAGAACGGCGGTGGCAATCAGCTTCCCGTGGCTCTTCTTTTCCGGCTGCTCGGTGAGTCTGCGCATCAGTTTTGAGTCATGCAGATCTTCATCGGTCAGATGCACATCGTCAAGATCCTGTGTGTCCGAGAGAATCCGCGTATAGTCCTTGATATCAGCCGTGCTGTCAGCGTCCGCCTCCAGGTAATTGAAGTCAGAGCCTTCCTTCTCGACAAATCCTTCGCCCGACTGCTCCCGCGCCAGATCCTGTGTCTCCTTCTGCTTCAGCTCGTGGTACTGCGTCCGGATTGTCCGCATGTCAGCCGCAAGCTGCGTTCTCTCGTCGCGCAGCTGTGCCAGATGGCCTCTGCCGCCCTGCCGGTTGTAGTACCGCACGGCATCCTGCAGCCGCTTCAGGGCGCCCGGCAGCTTCTTCATGTCCGGGTCCGGATCCACACTGCCAAGCTCCGCCTGAAGCGGCGCCTGAACATCAAGCCCGTCCGCCGTGGGAGCCGTCGATTCGCTTGTCAGAAGCAGTGTCGAGGCAAATGCTTCCCGGCTGATTCCAAAAACTTTCTCTCCCGGCACATCGCCCAGCGCATCGGTGACCTTCCCGGTCTCCATATCTGTGACAATCAGCGTGTCGTCTTTTTCCCGCGCGCCGAATGTCCTCTCGATGCGGTAGTGCTTTCCGTGCCACTCGATCTGCAGTCCGCCGCCCATCCGCGCATTGTTCCAGGGAGCGTACTTCGTCCGTTCCTCGTCCCTGAGGTCTTTTCTCGGCCTTGCAGCGGGCATTCCGTAAAACATGGCCCGCAGAAACGCCGCCAGCGTACTTTTCCCGAAACCGTTGTCAGCCAGAATGCTGTTGAGGCCCGGGTTTAATTCTTTCTGAAAACCTTCCAGCTTTCCGAAGGCATCGATGCGAATCTTTTCAATCTTCACAGTGGCAGCTCCTCTCCGTCCAGAGCCGCGAATCCGGCCTTCAGGACTTCATCGGCCGTCTGAGGGGCAAGCCCCGCATCCCGCACCAGTTCCCGGTAGATTTCCCGCAGGGCGATCTGTGAGCCGGCGTCAGGCTCCACCTCTTCCTGTTCGGTCATCTTCCTGGAAAGCGGCCGCTCCTCTCTTGTCCAGTCATCCGCGTCCGCCGCGAGTGCCGACTCCTCCTGCGGATTCCAGATCCGGGTCGCATCTTCATCCTCCTCGGCCGGCGCTGCATGCGGCGTGTTCAGCTGCTGACCCCGCCCGAGGAGCGTAAGATCCGACGTATCAATCCGCACGCCGAAATATTCCTGCAGCAGCATTTTCTGAAGACTCGCCGGGTTGAATTCCTCCTCCTTTGCCGAGCCTTCCAGGTGCAGGTATACAAGATTTTCCTCCGGAACATCCTGAAGCGACTGATGAATCTTGTTCAGAATGTCGCCTTCTGTGTCTTCCTTGTCAAGCGCGCAGGACACATACGCACACTCGCGCAGCGCCGCCCGCACAAACCGCCGGCTGCCATTTTCCGTGTTTAAGACGATAAAACCCTTCTTGCCCGGTTCATCGTACCCGCGGGCCTCCAGACACCCCGGCCAGCACAGCGTCAGCCTCGGATCAACCTGCGCCGCGCCGGCTGCATGGACGTGCCCCAGCGCCCCGTAATCCAGGTTCCGGTTTTTCAAAGCCGAAAACGGCACCACCGTCCCGTCGGCAAATGTAAAAGACTGCCCCGAAACCGTTCCGTGCATCATGACGATATTGAACAGATGGATATCCGCCTTGATGTACCGGATGTCATCAGCCGTCTCCGCCGCAAATACACGCGTCGAGCCCATGCGCACAGAATGCCCGCCTGTAAGAATCTTGACATTGCTCGGAAGCCGGTCCGCGGGATCTCCGGATCCCGCGCGCTGTTCCCTGGCATGCAGGAACCGCCCGTCGTGATTTCCGGGAAGTATCAGAAACCGCACCGGCGTCGCGGAAGCCATCGCCGCCAGGCAGCGTTTCCACGTCTCCGGCGTCACATAGTCGGTGTCGAAAAGATCGCCGGCGATCAGGCAGGCATCAATCCTGTGGCGCCTCGCCATAGCCGCGATCCGGGATATTGAGTCATTGATCTCCCTGCGCCGCAGAGCGGCCCTGTCGGGCAGAAGCCCGCTCTCCAGAGACGATCCGATATGAAGATCTGCACAGTGAAGTATACGCATTGATTCTCACCTCAGACAAATTGCATGAGTTCTGCCGGTTTTCCGATGACACCGGCCGCCCCAAGCTGTTCCAGTTTCCCGCGGTCCCGGCACCCCCAGGTGACAAGCACAAAAGGTGCACCGGCGTTCTTCGCAAACGCCGCGTCAACCTCCGTGTCGCCGACATATAAAACCTCATCCGGCTTTACTTTCAGCTGATTCAGGCAGTATGTAAACATATCCGCCGCCGGCTTGCGCGCAAATCCGTCCCGCCAGCCGCAGATGCAGCAGAAGCGGTTCCCGAAGAATTTCCGAATCAGAGGAACAGCAACTTCGTTATTTTTGTTGGTGATCACCGCCAGCTTCAGTCCTCTGCCCGCGAGCGCCGTCAGTGTGCCCTTGATTCCGGGATACACAGATGTCCGATCGCTTGCGTGCTGTGCGTAGTATTTCCGGAAGACTTCAAACACAGCGGCTTCCGTTTTCTGATCCGTCCCCTCCGGAACAGACCGGTGAACGAGCATTTTCGTGCCGTTTCCGATGTCCGCCCGCGTCTGCTCAACCGTTCTTGCCGGAAAGCCGGATGGCGCAAGTGCTGCATTCACCGCCGCGTTCAGGTCCGCCGCCGTGTCAAGCAGCGTCCCGTCAAGGTCAAAAAAAACCGCCTTGTATCGACTCATTTTCCGGCCGTCACATCCGCCTTCCCGGTAATCCTCACAGTTTTCGCGTCCGGCGCATCCGCCGCATGAAAGCTGCGTCTCTTTTCCGCCGTGCTGGCGCACATACACCGTGTGGACTGCCATGAACAAAGCCATGATCCCCGCCAGAATCAGCGCACCGTACAGAATATTCAGCATCCTCTCACCTTTCCTCAGATGGCTCAGAATTCTCAGCGCCCGTGTCAGGATTCTTCAGAAGCCTCACAGGGCCGCCCGGAATCGCCGGATGCGCACCGCGGCCCTGCATATTTTTCACCAGCTCGGTGATATCCAGAATGTGGCGGTTGCTGCGCTCACGGAAGTACTCCGCATACAGCGAGGCAAATGTCCCGAGGACACTGCGCTTCTTGTCGGGACTCAGATCCGCAAGTTTCCGGAATGACGCACCGGCGCTCTTGAAGAACGCATTGTTGATGTCCGTCAGTGTCGACGCCCCGGACGCTGTCACCAGTTCAAAGACCGAATCGACAAATTTCTGTCTCTCGGACCGGTCATAAGAATAGCACCATTTGTTGATCGCTGCATTCCATATTTTGGCATTTTCATCCAGATCATCCGCATATTCGAAATCCGTACCCATCACCTGCCAGGTCGTGGCGTCGTGCTGCATGACGCGCACGCCGGAGCTTTTCACGATCCGGTAATTCCCTGTATTTTCCATGAGGAATCCGATGATGGAGTACTGCGGAACGATTTTTGTGATGCGCCCTGCAATCCGGCCAGCTGCCTTCGAGTACTCAGCCGTGCTCTCAAAACCGGGGCCGTCGTTGTCGTAGATATGCACGATCCGGTCCTGAACCTGCTCCTGCGCGTGCAGGGCTCCGTAGCATGCCAGATTTCCGCCTTTGGAGTGGCCTCCGACCCGCAGGCGCACCTGCCTGGGCGGATCCAGTGCATTCAGATATTCAGCGGCCAGCTTCTGGCCGGGTACGGGTGTCAGGAAACTCATGTTGAAGTTTTCCTTCCAGCCGATGATCGTATCGTCGGTTCCCTGAAATGCAGCGTACCAGGTCCCGTCCGGGAGAACAAACGTTACTGCGGCAAACTGCGTCTGCATCTGTTCGTCATAGATTTTCTGCCAGGATCCGAGCCTTATATGGCGGAAACGCGGCTGTTTCGCGCACTCCCGCAGGACATAGGGTGCCGATGCGACAAAAGATTTGTCGGCGGCGAGCTGCTTCTCGTCATGCAGCCGGTAGAACGTCTCGCACGCCTGTCCCAGCGTCACCGTTCCCGGCTCGCCCAGCCGCGGGACACAGTCGGTGAAATCCACATAGGCCAGCCACGAAAAGATCAGATTGTCGACAAGGTTGAACGGATCACGCCCGAAGGAAAGATCCCCTCTCCAGTGTATGTAATCCCGAAGATCTGCCACCTGCACCCCTCCTGTATTTTAATGCCTCGACGCGCGGTAGCGCGCCAGAAGTGCCGCTTTTTCCCGTTCCGTCAGATGGTGCGGCTTCCCGCCAAGCTGTGCGATCGTAAGAATCTTCGCGAGCTTTTCCGCCGCCTCCACCTTGGCAAATGCCTGTTCCACGGAAGCGGCGCCGGCTACCAGCCCGTGATTGGCCAGCAGAACCGCATCCTTGTCCTCGTTGACAAAGTACCGCCCGAAATCCTTGAACACCTGGTCTGTGCCCGGCGTCCCGTAGCTGCAGACCGGAATCTCGCCGCCGAAAAACATATATACCTCAGCAAGATCCCCCCGGATGGGGCTGTCATTGAGAGCCCACGCCGTGGCAAACGGGCTGTGGACATGGACAACCGCCTGAATGTCCGGGCGCAGTCGGTACAGTGCAAGATGCATCCGGTACTCGCTGCTCGGATGATTTGCGCCATCTCCGAGGATATCTCCTTCAAGAGACAGTTCGCAGAGCATATCCGGCGTAACCTGTTCCTTGTTCTTCTGAGAAGGTGTGATCAGCACCCGGCCGCCGGCGCGGGCCGAGATATTGCCTTCAAACATGTTCACAAACCCCAGTTCATAACTTTTTCTGAAATACCGGATGATCTCTTCCCGGATCTGCTTTTCGTCCATGCTCATTTCCCCTGCTGCTCATCTTTTCCAGGCATCTTCCGGCTTCAGTCCCAGCGCCTCATTCATGCTGCCGGTCCGGTAGCCGGACAGGTCCATTGTAACATAACTGAATCCGATTTTATTGAATGCCGCTGCAGCCTCGTTTCGGATGCTCATCAGAAGCTCCTGTTCAGACGGAAGGACCTCGATTCTTGCCAGCGCTCCCTTCCCGTCTTCATCTCCACCGTGCATCCGGACGCGGATCTGTGTGAACCCGCGCTCCCGCAGCCATTTTTCAGCAAGTCCCACCATCGCAAGTTTCCGGGCGGTTATTGTCTCGCCGTACACAAAACGCGAAGCCAGACAGGCAGCCGAAGGCTTGGACCAGGTCGGAAGGCCGAGTGTTTTTGAGATCTGCCGGATGTCTTCCTTGGAAAGGCCGGCTTCCCGCAGCGGACTTTTCACACCGAGTTCTTTGATTGCCCGCAGCCCCGGCCGGTAGTCGGAAAGATCATCGATATTAGATCCTTCCGCGACACTGGCCACACCAAGCTCTTCTGCCTTGTTCAGAAGTTCTGTGAAAAGACCCTTCTTGCAGAGATAGCAGCGGTTTACAGGGTTCTCTTTAAAGCCCGGAATATCCAGTTCCTCCAGCCGGAGGACTTCATGGCGGATGCCGTGCTCCCGGCAGAAGGCAGCAGCGGCTGCGGCCTCAGATTCCGGCAGAGAGGCTGACACTGCCGTCACGGCGATGCAGCGGTCTTTCAGCACTCTGTGCGCCTCCGTGAGAAGCAGAGAGGAATCTACGCCTCCGGAGAAGGCAACCGCCACACTGCCCAGAGTCTCCAGATATGCCTCGAGCTTCTGCTGTTTTTCCTGAATCGTCATAATCTTCTCCTCTGATCCTTTCTGCCCGTTTCCGGGCCTGTGAACTGCTGCCTGCAGGATGCAGACAAAAAAGACCGATGTCACAAAACAGACATCGGCCTTGCGAGCGCGAGACGGGATTCGGACCCGCGACCCCCTCCTTGGCAAGGAGGTGCTCTACCTCTGAGCCACTCGCGCACAGATATGAACCGGAAGCTCTTCTTTAAAAAGAAGAGCGCGAGACGGGATTCGGACCCGCGACCCCCTCCTTGGCAAGGAGGTGCTCTACCTCTGAGCCACTCGCGCATTCCAGTGCGTTTTTTCGGACGCAAGTAGTATATTACATGAAACGGGTATGTCTGTCAAGCATAAATTTGATTTTTTTAAACTTTCCGACAGAACGCCCTCCTGCGGTCATTTTTCCCGGTCCGGCAGGAAGCTCGAGACCGTCACCGCCAGAGATCCATGGCCGATGTGGCAGCCGATGGAAACCGGCAGCGGATCGAAATGGACCGGATACTGCGGGAATTCATCCTGAACCTGTTTGATCCATCCGGCAGTCGTCTCCCTGTCGGCCGTGTAAGCGCCGGCTATGTGAATGCGGCCCGCCTTGTCTGCTTCCGGGAACCGGTTCTGAAGATCCAGATGAACCGCTTTGAGCATGATCTTTCTGGCAGAGACCATGCCGCGGGACTTCGCATAGGAATCAAGCTTCTCGCCCTGAATCTGCAGAACCGGCTTGATATTGAGAAGCGTTCCGATCGCAGCAGCTGCCGGCGTGATCCGTCCGCCTTTTTTCAGATATTTCAGTGTCTCGACAGTGATATAGATGCTGGAATTGCCGGCATCCGCCTCCAGTTTCTCTCTGATCTCCACCGGATCCGCTCCCTTGTCCGCCAGAAGCTTTGCGTCCAGGGCCGACTGCCTCTGCGTCACGGAGATCCGGTGATTGTTCACAACCTGGACCTTGCCGTCATAGTCCTGCGCCAGCATGGCCGCCGTCTGGCAGGTGCCGGAAAGGCCGGCTGACATCGGGATGAAAACAATACTGTCATACGACTTCAGGAGCCTGTCAAATTCATCCTGCATCTCTCCCACGCTCGGCTGGGATGTGGAGACATTGGCATCCTGACGGAGGTACTCGTAAAACTGCTCCTGCGTGATGTCCACATTCTCCATGTAGGATTTTCCGTTTATAAAAATCGGCATACTCATGAGTTCGATTCCGTTTTCGCGTGCATCTTCCGGAGTCATTCCGCTGTTGGAATCAGTCAGAACTGCTATTCTCATAAGTCCTCCTTCATAAAGACATTTCGCTTAATTGTACTCTAAAGGCCGGGCTGATACAATCTTTTTTGTCAGACCATCGATATCGTAAGAGGAAATGAATGTGAACATCCGGATCACACAGACAATTAAACTGAACCGCAGCCAGCGAAGCAGCTTAAAGAAAATAACTGCCGCCTGCGGCGGTTACGACGCATATGGCGATGACACCGGATTTCCGGTATTTTTCGCCTTTCTGCCCGGGAGGACATCACCCGCCGGTTTTCTCTCCGGCTGTCATATGCTTCCAGACAGCACTGAAAATTCTGAAACTGTGGAGATATCCGCAGCCGTGAGACCGCAGATGCGCCGCCTCGGCGTATTTACGGCTCTGCTGTCTGAGGCTGCCCTCACGGCGCACCATCTTTACCCGGACGCCACGCTCACCGGCCCGCTGCCGCAGGCACTTCAAAACAGCCGGCTGGCAAATGATTTTCTGTATGACGAACTTCTGATGCGATGCACCTGTCAAGGTCTGCTCCCGCCCCTGGTTTTCCCGGAGGGAATGTCGATAAGAAAAATGCAGGCTGCGGTCTCTGAAGAACCAGAAGGTGAAGAAATCTGGACTCTGATGCGGGGTGAAGAGGAGGCTGCACGCCTGACACTCTCGGGAACCGGCGGGTTCTTCTGCATCAGTGATGTAAAGGTAAAGGAAGATTTACGCCGCCGCGGTTACGGTACGCTTCTTCTCTCAAGCGTCCTGAAGGCTCTGCCCTCCGGAGCAGATGTTGTTCTTCAGGTCCGTTCAAACAATAAACCCGCCCTCCGGCTGTACCAGAAGACGGGTTTTGAAATTTCTGAAAGACTATCCTTTTACCGGTTCGATCGGCTTATACAGCGCGAAGATCTCAGCCGGCCGCAATGACATCCTGCATGTCATAAAGCCCGGGTTCCCTGCTCATCAAGAATCTGGCCGCGGAAATGGCGCCTTTTGCAAAGATTGCGCGGGAAGAAGCCGTGTGGCGGATCTCGATGACTTCATCCTCACCGCAGAAAATGCAGTCGTGAACGCCGGCAATCGTGCCGCCGCGCACAGAGGAGATCCCGATCTCCTTCGGATTTCTCGCCTCATGCTGCTCATGTCTGCCGTAATTATAGGTATATCCGCCGCCGAGGGCTTCATTTGCCGCGTCAGCAATCATCAGCGCCGTCCCGGACGGAGCGTCCAGCTTGCGGCGGTGATGCGCCTCCACAATTTCCGTGTCAAATCCCGCCTTGCCCAGAACCTTTGCAGCCTGTGCCACAAGACTCAGCATCACGTTGACGCCGAGCGACATGTTGGCGGAACGAAGGACCGGAATCGTCTCCGAAGCCTTCTGCGCATGCTCAATCTGCTCGTTGGACAGTCCTGTCGTGCAGAGAACAAGCGGAAGGTTCACGGCCGCACAGTCATCAATCAGCTTGTCCACAGCCGATGCTGTGCTGAAGTCAATGACAACATCCGCGTCTTCCTTCACGTCTCTCACAGACTTGTATACCGGGAAGCGGCAGGCAGCGGGTGCATGCACATCCACGCCGGCGACGCACTCTGCATCGTCTGTCTGTTCGATCAGGTCTGCCAGGACGGCCCCCATGTGGCCGCCGCAGCCGTTGATAATAATATTCATGTCTTTCCTTTCCTCAGCCTTTCAGCAGACCGTAGCCGATCAGTGCTTCCTTCAGCTTTTCTCTGTGCTCCGGTTCGATTTCCGTGAGCGGCAGGCGGAGCGGTCCGACTTCCATACCCATCATGTTCATGGCCGCCTTGACCGGGATCGGGTTCACCTCGCTGAACAGCGCGTCGATGAGCGGAAGTGCTCTCTTCTGTTCTGCCAGACTCCCCTTTACATCGCCCTCAAACCACTTCGCGCAGATGTCATGCGTCTGCTTCGGCGCCACATTGCTCAGGACAGAAATAACGCCCTTTGCGCCGATGGAAAGAAGCGGAACAATGAGCCCGTCCTCGCCGGAATACATGTCAAGACGTCCTTCGGAGAGTTCCATCGTGTGAAGTTCCTGCGAGACATTGGCCGTCGCTGCCTTGATCGCGACGATGTTGTCGACATCCTTCGCAAGCTTTGCAGCAGTCTCCGGCGCAATGTTGCATCCTGTGCGTCCCGGCACATTGTACATAATGATCGGAAGGTCAACAGACGCCGCGACGGTCTTGTAATGCTCGTACAGCCCCTTCTGGGTAGCCTTGTTGTAGTACGGTGTCACGACGAGGCAGGCATCCGCTCCGGCCCGCTGTGCCGCTTTTGAAAGAATAATCGCGGCGCTGGTGGCATTTGAACCGGTGCCGGCGATGACCGGAACTCTGTGCTTCACGTACGAGCAGACAAATTCAAGAGCTTCCTGGTGCTCCTCCATGGTCAGCGTCGAGCCTTCTCCGGTGGTACCGATGGCGACGATCGCATCCGTTGAGTTGTTGATCTGCCAGTCGAGAATCTCGCCGAACTTCTCATAATTAACCGTTCCGTCCTCATGCATTGGCGTGACGATTGCGACGCCGGCACCTGTGAAAATTGACATTGTGTTATCCTCCTTGTACCTCTGGTAACGTCAGGGAACACTGGGAACTTCCGCTCAGTCTGCCGGCAGGAGCCAAAAAATAAGCCTGCTCATGCAGAACGTGAGCAGGCTTTGATTGTCATGCGTAGTTAGCCTTGAAAGGCTGCAGACAAGTAGCTCTCCATCAGGTTCTGATGACAGTTGCATGGCTGTTGGCCATGCACCCAGCCGCAGCACACCGGTTCTATGCTGCCGCTTCGGCGCCTTTTCCTTTCTTCCGTCCTCTTCCGCACACCGGCGCGTCAGGCGGGCTACTGATAAAAAGCGCAACCTCTACTTACCATGTATTAAGTTTATCTGAATCTTACACTTCCTGTACAGTACTGTCAACAGCTTCAGCCCGCATCAGAGAAACTTCGTAGGCCGTCCGCTCCTCGCATCTGCCGTCGGCGAACCGTTTTGTGTACGCGCGGCTCTGCATCCGGCCTGTGCCCTCGATCTGCATTCCGACGGGAAAAGCCGCCGCTTTCTCTGCTGTTCTGCCCCATGCGATGACGGGAAGATAATCCGAACGTCCGTAGTTTCTTCCGACCGCGACCAGAAGATCACACGCCTTTCGGCCCAGCGGCGTTTTCCGAAGTACAGGCGGTTTGCAAATATAGCCCCTCAGGGTCAATTCATTGGAATCCGGCACCTGTTCGGAAACCTGCCTGATTTCTTCCACGTATACAGACAGAATCAGATGATTGCGCTCACCTTCATGGTGATTGTAGGAGCGCATCTGACCGCGCAGCGAGACTCTTTCGCCTTCCTGAAGTCTTGAAATTTCCAGGCTTCCTTCCGGCAGCGTCAGAGGCAGAGTATCGACGGTCCCCGAGAGCCGCTTCACATCCAGCATTGTTTTATAGAACGAACGGCGTCCGACGCTGTGACTGAACTCAACCGGGCTGCTGATCATTCCGGTGAGCCCGATCATATTATTTCCCACACTGTTTTCTTTCATTTTCGTAAAGCCGGCAATTTCTGTGCCCGGCCGGCAGAAGCAGTTATCAGACAGGTTTATATTTTAGCCTATATACCTTCACAGTTCAAGGAAATACGCCATTTGCCAGCGAAAAAATGCGAAAATCTGCAGAATAACGCGCGCTGATTTTACTATTGATTTTCATGTTTCTTGTGTTAGAATACTTAAGTTGCAAACAAACAGAGTATAAAAAATATGAGAAAGGAAAAGCAATGAGAATCAAGCGGGAAGATATCCGGAACATCGCCATCATTGCTCACGTCGATCACGGCAAGACCACGCTGGTTGATCAGCTTCTCAGGCAGAGCGGAACTTTCCGCGCCAATCAGGAAGTCGAAGACAGAGTTATGGATTCCAATGCCATCGAGCGCGAGCGTGGCATTACGATTCTTTCGAAGAACACAGCCGTCACGTACAACAATGTGAAGATTAACATCATCGACACCCCCGGTCATGCCGACTTCGGCGGCGAGGTGGAGCGTGTGCTCAAGATGGTCAATGGTGTTGTACTCGTAGTCGATGCCTACGAAGGTGTCATGCCTCAGACAAAGTTCGTTCTGGAGAAGGCACTGGCGCTGAATCTGAAGGTCATCGTATACATCAACAAAATCGACCGCCCGGACGCGCGCCCGGCCGAGGTCGAGGACGAGACGCTCGAACTGATGATGGATCTGGACGCCAATGACGATCAGCTGGACTGCCCGTTCGTGTATGGTTCCGCCAGAGACGGCTACGCCATCGCAAATCTGGATGATACGCCCAAGGACATGAAGCCGCTGTTCGACGCCATTCTCCGCTATATCCCGGAGCCGGAAGGCGATCCGGATGCCAGCACGCAGATGCTGATTTCCACGATCGACTACAATGAATTCGTCGGCCGAATCGGCATCGGAAAGATTGATAACGGCAGCATCCATATCAACGAGGATGTAATGATCGTGAACCATCACGACAAGAGCGTCCACAAGAAGGTCCGCATCACGAAACTCTACACTTTCGACGGACTGAAGAAGGTACCGGTTGACTCCGCGACCGTCGGCGAGATCGTCGCCGTATCCGGCATTGATGATCTGCACATCGGCGATACGCTCTGTGACATCGAGAACCCGGTGGCAATTCCGTTCCAGAAAATATCCGAGCCGACAATCTCCATGTATTTCCTGGTCAACGACTCTCCGCTGGCCGGTCAGGACGGCAAATATGTCACCTCCCGCCATCTGCGCGACAGACTTTTCCGTGAGCTGAACACCGATGTCAGCCTGCGCGTCGAGGCGACGCCGGGTGTTGAGAATGCTTTCAAGGTTTCCGGCCGCGGCGAGCTGCATCTCTCGGTTCTTGTCGAGGAAATGCGCCGTGAAGGCTATGAATTTGCCGTCAGCAAGGCCGAGGTTATCTACCATTACGACGAACGCGGCCGCAAGCTGGAGCCTATGGAGACTGCCTTCATTGACGTTCCGGACGACTGCTCCGGTTCGGTTATTCAGAAGCTCTCTCAGCGAAAAGGCGAACTGATCGGCATGGCTCCGATCAACAACGGATACACCAGGCTGCAGTTCAAGATCCCGTCCCGCGGTCTGATCGGCTACCGGGGTGAGTTTATGACGGACACGCGCGGAAGCGGCGTCATCAACACGTCCTTTGACGGATATGAAGAATACCGCGGTGACATCAGCTACCGTCAGACCGGTTCTCTCATCGCCTATGAGAGCGGTGTGGCCGTTACGTACGGTCTGTACAACGCGCAGGAGCGCGGAACGCTTTTCATCGGACCTGGCGAGCAGGTTTACAACGGCATGATTGTCGGTGAAAATCCGCGTTCCAATGACATCGAGGTCAACGTCTGCAAGACCAAGCACCTCACCAACACGCGTTCCTCCAGCGCGGACGAAGCGCTCCGCCTGACGCCGCCGAAAATTCTGAGCCTCGAGGAAGCTATGGATTACATCGACACGGACGAGCTTGTGGAAGTGACACCGAATCACATCCGTCTGCGCAAAAAGATTCTTGACAACAAAGAGCGTTACAGAGCATCGAAGAGATAAGATACGGGAAAGGGAAGAAAATGGAAAATATCGACAAGAATTACCTCGGCGCCAAAGTAAAGAAGCTTCGCATCAGCAAAGGGCTGACACAGGAGGATGTTGCCAAGGCACTCAATGTGACACCCGGCTATATCAGCAATGTGGAAAACGGCCGCAACCTGATGACACTCCGTATGCTCTCCTACTATGCAGATCTTACCGGTGTTTCACTTGATTATCTCGCCGGAAGCATCGACAAGAATTACGAAAAGACCGCTCTTGACAACGAAATCCTCAAGCTCGTCTCCCACCTCACGCCGGACGAAAAGGAAAAACTTATCTCAACACTGCGCATCTGGACAAAAGATACAAAGAAGAACAAATAATCATCCGGATACCGGAAATAAAAAAGGACT
>OMUP01000055.1 GCA_900314255.1 uncultured Lachnospiraceae bacterium
AGACGCAGCGACGGATCGGAAAACCAGTAGGCAAGAATCAGCGAAATTACGATCTGCGGAATAAATCCCATCACCCACATGATCATGGTATTCGCAAAATACGTCGGGAGATCGCCCGTCGAAATCAGTTTCGCATAATTGGCAAGTCCGACGAAGTTCGGTCCGATCTGCTTTAAGCCTGACCGGTAGTTTTCAAAGAAACTGTTGTAAATCGTGTCGATCAGCGGAATCAGCTGAAAAATCACGTATACGATCACAAAAGGCAGCAGGAAGATATATCCCCATTTGTTATATCTCGCGGTTCCTGCCCTTTTCTTCTTCTTGTTCATGCAAGACCTCCTGCTGCACGATACTCATGGAAAATGGTAAGAAAAAGGCCTGCCCGGTTTTCTGCCGGACAGGCCTTTCTGTACTCAGATGCCGTCATGTTTCCGGCTTACCTGTGCGGATTTCAGACTTCAGTCAGCCTGAACATCCGGATACTTTTCATTTACAGCCTTCTTGAACTGTGTCAGAGCATCGTCGTAGGAAGCATTTCCGTCGAAGTAGTTCTTCATTGCCTTCTGGAATTCCTCGTTGCAGCCCTGGTCATAATCGGAGATATTGCTCATATCAACCTTCTCAGCGCCCTCGGAAAGTTCCTTGTACGGATTCTGTCCGCCGAGGATGTAGCTGATGTTGCCCGGCTTCATCTTTCCGTCATCGCCTTCCGCCGGAGCAACCGGATCGATGGTCTCATTTGCCAGCTCAGCATTGACGCTCTTGCTGTTTACGCAGTCGGCATCCTTTACGGAGATGTCCTTGAGGATATCCTTGTCCGTGGTCATCTTCAGCATGATGTCCTTGACCAGTGTCGGGTTATCCGTTCCGGTCGCAGCTGCGATCCAGGTGCCGCCCCAGTAGAAGGACTGCGGTCCTGCGCAGAAGCCCCAGCCGCCCTGTCCGGCGATCGAGGAAGTATCATCACCCTTCATGGAGAAGTTGATCAGCCACGCCGGTCCGAAATAGCAGAATACCTTGCCGTCCGGATAGAAGCCCTTGCTCCAGTCATCACTCCACAGATCCTGCGTTCCGGTCTCGCCGGCATCCACCAGTGCCTTGGAATCATCGACCCATTTCTTGATGTTGTCATCAATCGAAAGTTTTCCGTCCTTAACCCACGGGGTCTTTACATTGTTGGAATATACACGGTAGGTGTCATTCGTGGTGGACGTGATGTTGTAGCCGGCTTCCTTGAGCTTCGCGGCCGTGTCTGTAAATGCGCTCCAGTCCTTGACAGCTTCCTGAACCGTGGCCGGATCGTCGGATCCGAGAACCTCCTTCGCCGCCTCGCGGTTGTAGATCAGGCCGGCAGAGCATGCCTGCCATGCCAGGCCTTTAAGGTTTCCGCTCTTGTCCTTTACGATGTCCTGCGTGTACTTGTACTGATCGCTGATGTCACTGTCGGAGATTCCAAGATCCTTCAGAGACATCGTCACATCCGCGTTGACATACTTCAGCGCGTAGTCGGCTTCCATCAGGAAGATATCGACCTTGTCGTCTGCGGATGCCTTCTCATTGTCCGGGAGAACCTTGTCGAGCTGATTCTGGTACGCATTGTCCTTGCTCGGCGTGATCGTCCACTTGACGGTCACATCTCCGATCTTGCCGGTCGTCGCATCAACCTTTTCATACCCCGGATAGTGGTCTTCCATTCTGGACTTGAACTCTTCGTTCCAGGCCTGGATATTGAGAACCTTGCCCTCGCTGCCGGACGCCGTTGCCTTCTTGGTCGTTTCAGCTGCCTTCGTTGTCGTCTCGGCGGCTTTGGTCGTCGTCTTGCCGGCTGTCGTTGTCGCGCCGCCTCCGGAAGCGCCGCACCCTGTGATAAGGGATGCAGCAAACGCCGCAGCCATCGCTGCACTTACCAGTCTTTTTTTACTCATTGCAATGTCTCCCTTCCTGGATCTTGTAATCCCCTTTTACAACTTCATGACGGTGTCTCCCCTCCAGAGCTCACCTTCAATAGTTATCCGTTTCAAATATGTGCTCTTCGGATGCTCGATCGCCGAAACGAGCTCCTTTGCCGCTTCAAGTCCCATCTTTTCCGCATTCTGCCAGTAGGTTGTAAGCGGCGGCAAAAGCATCTGCGAAAACTCCGTGCCATCATATCCGGTCACCGAGATGTCCTCCGGAACGCGCCTCCCGGTGCTCCGAAGATATTCGATGCCGCCGAAGGCAGACATGTCGTCCGGGTACATAATGCAGGTCGGTGGTTCCGGCAGGTCCAGAAGCCGCCTCGTGCAGGCCGCGGC
>OMUP01000053.1 GCA_900314255.1 uncultured Lachnospiraceae bacterium
AAAAGTTTCTTTGCCGCCATGCGCGAAAAAAAACGCGCAGAAAAAGCAAACTCTTCTTCTGCGCAGGAAATTCATTTGTCATGAGAGGCGGTCGGACAGTCTTGCAAACTGTTCGAGGGTGAGGGCTTCGCCGCGGATCTGCGGGGACAGACCTTCTGACTCAAGTGCCGCCGTGATTTCCTCTTTTGTGAGGCCGGGAATGCCGGATGACGCCGCGTTGAGCAAGGTCTTGCGCCTCTGGTTAAACGCCGCCTTGATCAGGCGGAACATGAATTCTTCGTCTTTTACCGCCACCGCCGGTTTTTCAAAGAGTTTCAGGTGCAGGACCGCCGAGTCGACGTTCGGGCTCGGCATAAAGGATGAAGCCGGGACGGAAAGCACGATCTCGGGGTCGGCGCGGTACTGGACCGCGAGGCTCAGAACGCCGTACGCCTTGGTGCCGGGTCCCGCCTGCACGCGCTCGGCCACTTCTTTCTGCACCATCACCGTGATGGACGTGAAACCCGCGCCCGACTCCAGCAGCTTCATCAGGATCGGCGTCGTGATGTAGTAGGGGAGATTCGCCACCACCTTGACCGGATGTCCGTCTCCTTTTTCTCTCACAAGCGCGTCCAGGTCCACTTTCAGGATGTCGCCGCTGATCACTTCTGTGTTGTCGTACCCGGAAAGCGTCTCTTTCAGAACCTGAACCAGGTCCCGGTCGATTTCCACCGCCGTCACGAAATGCGCGTGCTCGGCGAGCACCTGCGTCATCGTGCCGATGCCCGGCCCGACCTCAATCACCACGTCGCTTTCTGTGATGCCGGCGCTCTCCACGATATCCTCCACGACATCCCCGCGGATCAGGAAATTCTGCCCGAAGCGCTTGCGGAAGCGGATGCCGTATTTGTCGAGGATGCGGCGCACCGCAGCCGGGTTTGAAAGATGTTCATACATGGAAGAATCTCCTTGCGTTTCCGGCGGTGACACGGATCACTTCTTCCTCTGTCACTCCGCGGATTTCCGCGATTTTTCTGGCTACATACGGCAGATTCAGCGAACTGTTGCGTGTGCCCCGCACCGGCTCGGGCGCCATGTATGGGCAGTCCGTCTCAAGCAGGATGCGGTCCGCCGGGAGGCGTTTCACCACTTCGATCAGCTTTTTCGTCTTTTTAAATGTCAGCGCGCCGCCGATGCCGAAGTACAGACCCATTTTAAGAAAGTTTTCCGCACTCTCCACCGAATACGAATAACAGTGCAGCACGGTGTTCACCGGAACACCCCAGCTGCGCAGCATGTCCTCCGTGTCCTTCTCGGCGTCCCGCGAGTGAATAATGACAGGAAGCTTCAGGCGCGCCGCCATCTCAAGCTGCATGGCAAATGCTTTTTTCTGCACATCGCGCGGCGGGTCAGGCCAGTGGTAGTCAAGCCCGATCTCACCGACTGCCACCACCTTCGGGTCCGCTGCCATCTGTTCAAGTTCTCTGACGGCCACCGGTCCCGCTTCTTCTGCGGCATCCGGGTGCAGGCCGACGGCCGCGTAGATAAAATCCACCTTGTCTGCCAGCTGCACGCTTTTGCGGCTTGTTTCAAGGGAAGAGCCGACATTTACCACGGGTGATATGCCGCGAACCGGAAGGCTTTTGATCAAAGCCTCCCGGTCCGCGGCAAACGCCCCGTCTTCATAGTGAGCGTGTGTTTCAAATATCATAAACTGCCTTACTGCGTTTATCAGCCGACTTCGGTGCCCGCAATCATGTCGCGGTCAAGGGTCAGCACGCTGATTTCGCCCTTCTCGTTCATCGCCGCAAGGATCATGCCCTGGCTCTCGACGCCGCAGAGCTTCGCCGGCTTCAGGTTCGTCACGACGACGACTTTCTTGCCGACCATATCCTCCGGCTTGTACGAGCCGCGGATGCCGGATACGATCTGGCGCACTTCGTTTCCGATCCGGATCTGGGAAACCAGAAGCTTCTTTGACTTCTTGACCGGCTCGCACTTCAGCACTTCGCCGACCTGCAGCTGGACCTTGCTGAAATCATCGATCGTGATCTCCGGCTTCTTCTCGACTTCCGGATACTTCACGCCGCCGTTTCTCTGCTTTTCCTCGATCACGGCGACCTTCTCCATGATCTCCTTCGGATCCTTTCTCATGAAGAGGATCTCCGGCGCATCCGTCACCTTCGTGCCGGACTTGTACAGTCCGAAGCTGCCAAGCGTGTCAAAGTCGCGCGGAGCGGCATTCAGCTGTGCAAAGATCTTTTTCGCCGTATCCGGGAGGAACGGAGCGAGCATGGATGTCGCCATCACGATACCTTCGGTCAGGTTATACAGGACAGTTGCAAGGCGGTCCTTCTTTGCCTCGTCGCGGGCCAGTACCCACGGCTGCGTCTCGTCGATGTACTTGTTGAGCCGCTTGTAGACGGTGAAGATCTCCGTCAGAGCATCTGCAACATGCAGCGTATCCATCGAATTCTTAACCTTGGCAAATGCCCCCGTCACAACGGCCTTCATATCATCGTCAACCGCTTCCGCAGCCCCCTTGTCGGCCACAACACCGCCGAAGTACTTGTTGCTCATGGCGATGGTGCGGTTCACCAGGTTGCCCAGCGTGTTGGCGAGATCCGAGTTTGTGCGCTCGGTCATGAGGTCCCACGTGATGACGCCGTCGTTTTCGTACGGCATCTCGTGCAGGCAGAAATAGCGAACGGCGTCGACGCCGTAGAGCTCGGCCAGGTCGTCCGCGTAGATAACGTTGCCCTTGCTCTTGCTCATCTTCTCGCCGCCCTGCAGCAGCCACGGATGGCCGAATACCTTCTTCGGAAGCGGAAGGCCGAGCGCCATCAGGAAGATCGGCCAGTAGATCGTGTGGAAACGGATGATGTCCTTGCCGATCAGGTGAAGATCCGCCGGCCAGTACTTCTTGAACATCTCGGAGCTGTTTCCGTCTGCATCGTAGCCAATGCCCGTGATATAGTTGGTCAGCGCATCGAGCCAAACATAAACGACGTGCTTCGGGTCAAAATCAACCGGAATGCCCCAGGAGAACGAAGTTCTGGACACGCAGAGATCCTGCAGGCCCGGAAGAAGGAAGTTGTTCATCATCTCGTTCTTGCGGGAAACCGGCTGGATAAACTCCGGATGAGTGTTGATGTAATCGATGAGTTTCGGTGCGTACTTGCTCATGCGGAAGAAGTATGCCTTTTCCTTCTCCTCATGAACCGTGCTGCCGCAGACCGGGCATTTGTCACCGTCGACCAGCTGGGACTTGGTGTAGAACGCCTCGCACTCGGTGCAGTACATGCCTTCGTAGTCGCCGAGATAGATGTCGCCCTGATCGTAGAGCTTCTTGAAGATCTTCTGAACCTGTCTCTCGTGGTCCTCGTCCGTCGTGCGGATGAAGCGGTCATAAGACGTGTTCATCAGGTCCCAGATGCGCTTGATCTCGCCGGCCGTCTCGTCGACAAATTCCTTCGGCGTCTTGCCCGCCTGCTTCGCGCGCTCTTCGATCTTCTGGCCGTGTTCGTCGGACCCTGTCTGAAAGTGAACGTCATAGCCTTCAAGCCGCTTCCATCTGGCGATGGCGTCGGCCATGATGATCTCGTATGTATTTCCGATATGCGGCTTGCCCGATGTATAGGCGATGGCCGTTGTAATGTAATACGGTCCTTTGTTCTGCATAAAAAACTCCTTTCCACGCGGATGCCATGTGCCCTGATGAAAGGCGCAGACTCCTCAGTGAATCAAGTTTACTTGCGTTTGTGCAGGCTGTCAAGACCGCCGGAAGCGGCCTCTCCGGTGCTTTCCGGGCACCTCGTCCCGGCACAAAAGTTCTGAAAATCCTCTGTCAGAACATCGGCTGCTTCCCGGATCTCCGGCCACTTTTCCTTCGTCCATCTGTCAAGAACACCAACCGTGTGAAAGCCGGCTTTTTCAGCCGTCTTCACCGCGTACAGCGCGTCCTCGTAGACCCAGATGGCGCCGGGCTGCGCCCCGAAGCGCTTCGCGCAGGCAAAATAGATGTCAGGCTCTGCCTTGCTGCCATAATCCTCACTTGAAAGGGCAAACTCAAAATCATCCGCCACGCCGAGACGTGTGAGGCAGATCCGGACATTGTCCGGGGCGCTCGCGCTCGCCACACAGCAGCGCGTTCCCGTCTCGTGAAGACGGCGCAGATATTCCTTCACGCCGCTTTTTAACTGCACGTCGCGGCGGTAATGCTCCTGCATCAGGCCGTTGATCTCATCCGCCACCTGCTTGGGGCTCCTCTGCCACCCGTACGTCTTCACCATCAGCGCGCTGCTCTCGGAAATCGTCTGCTTCTCAAGCACCGCCAGGACCGGCGCCGCTGCCGCGTCGGAAACGCCTTTGCTTTTCAGGTACTCCGCCCCCAGCCGCATCCAGTACTCCATGGAATTCACCAGTGTCCCGTCCATATCAAAAATGGCAAATGCGGGACGCATCTGCCAAAAACGGTTCTCACTCATTTTTCACCTCAACGCGCTGACACCTCTCAAGCTGTTCTCTCGTCAGTGTGAAGACCGAATCGATCAGGTCCGTGCGGAACGTCGCATTTCCGGTTCCCTTCGCGATCCGTTTATCATCTGCAAGCTCCCCGGCGACACCCATGATGACGACGGCGGCCAGCGCCGCCTCAAACGGCCTGTCCGGCACCGCGCCGAAAAATCCGCCCATCATGGTCGTGAGCATGCATCCGCTGCCGGTGATCCGCGCCATCGTGCTGCAGCCATTTCTCACAAAGGCAGTCCTCTTTCCGTCGGAAACGACATCGATGACGCCGGACAGCGCGATGACGCTGCCAGTTCTTTCTGCCAGATCCCGCACCAGCGCCCCGGTGTCAGATAGATTCTCCTCCGTCACTTCATCCGCCAGTGCCACATCGACGCCGCGGCCGGGTGTACTTTTTCCTGCCAGCGCCCGGATTTCCGAAGCGTTCCCGCGGATCGCGCTGAAATGCACATCGCGCAGCAGCTGCGCTGAAACGTCCCGGCGCAGCCTTGTGCCGCCCGCCGCGACCGGATCGAGAACGACCGGGATGTGGCAGCGGTTGGCTTCCTGGCCGGCGCTGATCATGGAGTCCGCGTATTCGATCGCACCCATGTTGCAGACCAGCGCCTGCATGCGTCTCACGGCCTCAGCCGCCTCGCGGATGTCCATCGTCATGGCAGGCGAAGCGCCTGCCGCCAGCAGAATATTTGCGCAGTCATTGACCGTGACAATGTTCGTGATGCACTGAACACCCGG
>OMUP01000111.1 GCA_900314255.1 uncultured Lachnospiraceae bacterium
ATGGCTCGAAGTGAGGATGTGTGCACCGCGCAGGGATCATACTTAATAAAATATATATACATTTTCAAAGCCCACTGTGCTATAATCGCGAAGTATGTTCTCAGAACAGGTCTGAGAACGGGAACAAGTTCCGGAAAACCGGGATTGCAAGGAGGATTTAAGAAACGATGAGTTTCAAGGTTGAGAACACTGACGAGAAGAACGTGGTTAAGCTTGTGATCGAAGTATCGGACGAGGCGTTCGAGAAAGGTCTTAATAAGGCATATAATAGAGACAAGTCCCGGATCAATGTTCCGGGTTTCCGCCGTGGCAAGGCACCGCGCAAGCTGATTGAGAAAATGTACGGCGCTGATGTATTCTACGAAGGTGCTGCCAACGAGGTTATCCCGGAGGAGTATTCCAAGGCTGCCGAAGAGAGCAAACTTGACATCGTTTCCCGCCCGAAGATTTCCGCCACACAGCTGGAAGTCGGCAAGCCGTTCATCTTCACGGCAGAGGTTGCAGTCCGTCCGGAAGTCGAGCTGGGTCAGTACAAGGGCGTTGAAGTTGACAAGCAGGATACCGAAGTCACCGACAAGGACATCGAAGATGAACTGAAGAAGGTCCAGGAGCAGAATGCAAGAAAGGTCGAGGTTACGGACCGCGCTGTCAAGGACGGCGACGAGACGGTAATCGACTTTGACGGCTTTGTTGACGGCAAGGAATTCGAAGGCGGAAAGGGTACGGATTATCCGCTTACGATCGGCTCTCATTCCTTTATTCCGGGCTTCGAGGATCAGATGATCGGCATGGAGATCGGAAGTGAAAAGGACATCAATGTGACCTTCCCGGAGGATTATCATGCAGAAGAGCTGAAGGGCAAGCCGGCCGTATTCAAGGTTACGGTAAAGAAGATCACAGAGAAGCAGCTTCCGGAGCTGACAGATGAATTCGCCAGCGATGTTTCCGATTTCGAGACACTTGACGAGTACAAGAACGATCTGAAGAATCAGATCAGCAAGCGCAAGGAAGATGCTGCCCGCAGCAGCAAAGAAACACAGGCGATGGACAAGATCACAGCGGACGCGAAGATGGATATTCCGAAGGCTATGATCGATACCCAGTGCGAGAGAATGGGTGATGATTTTGCCCAGAGACTTTCGCAGCAGGGAATTTCCATTGATCAGTACTACAAGTACACCGGACTGACACCGGACAAGCTGCTTGAGCAGTTCCGCCCGGAAGCCGAGAAGAGAATCAAGAACAGCCTCTGCCTCGAGGAGATCGCAAAGCAAGAGAAGCTTGAGGCGACCGATGAGGATCTTGAAGAGCAGCTGAAGAAGATGGCTGATGCGTACAAGATGGACATCGAGAAGATCCGCTCCATGATGGGCGATGCCGAGAAGGAGCAGATGAAGGCTGATATCGCGATCGACAAGGCTGTCAAGTTCGTTGTCGATAATGCAGTTGAGACGGAGAAGAAGGCAGAAGAGAATACCGAAGACAAAGACGAAAAGGCGGAAGACAAGCAGTAATCCGCCGTGTCTCCTCTGTCGGAATCAGGAGGTGCAGTTTTGAGTTTGATTCCATATGTTGTAGAAAACACAAGCCGCGGAGAAAGATCGTATGATATTTATTCACGGCTTCTGAAAGACAGAATCATCTTCCTCGATGGCGAGGTCAATGATTCAAGCGCAAGTGTGATCGTCGCAGAGCTTCTGTTCCTGGAAGCGGAGGATCCGGACAAGGACATTTCTCTTTACATCAATAGTCCGGGCGGTTCGGTCACAGCTGGATTTGCCATCTACGATACCATGCAGTACATCAAGTGCGATGTATCGACAATCTGCGTAGGACTGGCAGCCAGCATGGGTGCGTTCCTTCTGTCAGGCGGAACAAAGGGGAAGCGGCTTGCGCTTCCGAACTCCGAGATCATGATTCACCAGCCGTCCGGCGGTGTTCAGGGCAAGGAGACGGATATCCGCATTGTTGCGAAAAACATTCTGGAAACCCGTGATCGTCTGAACCGGATTCTGGCGGCCAACACCGGAAAGCCGATCGAGCAGATCAACGAGGATACCGAGCGCGACAATTATATGACAGCAGAGCAGGCAAAAGCGTACGGCCTGATCGATAACGTCGTGGAGAAGAGAAACTAACTTGAACCGGCGGGCGGCCTGATCAAAGCGATCGGGCTCCCCGCTTTCTTTTACAGTATGTAAGAGGTACTATGGCACAAAGATCATTTGACGGAAAAATCCGCTGCTCATTCTGCGGGAAGACCCAGGATCAGGTCAGAAAGCTGATTTCCGGCCCGAACGGCGTCTATATCTGTGATGAATGCGTGGCGCTGTGCAATGATATTCTTACCGAGGAATTTGAGACCGACAGCGACGAAGCCATCGAGGAAATGGACATCCGCCTGCGCAAGCCGAAGGAAATCAAAGAGTTTCTGGATCAGTATGTGATCGGACAGGATGATGCGAAAAAGGTTCTGGCGGTCGCTGTATACAATCATTACAAGAGGATTCTGTCCGGGCGCAAGCTTGACGTCGAACTGCAGAAGAGCAACATTCTGATGCTGGGGCCTACCGGTTCCGGAAAGACGTTTCTGGCGCAGAATCTGGCCAGAATGCTGAATGTTCCATTTGCCATCGCGGATGCAACAACCCTGACAGAGGCCGGGTACGTCGGTGAGGACGTCGAGAACATTCTGCTGAAGCTCATTCAGGCTGCAGATTACGATGTGGAGAAGGCACAGTACGGCATCATCTACATCGATGAAATCGACAAGATCACAAAGAAGTCAGAGAATCTGTCGATCACCCGCGATGTATCCGGCGAGGGCGTCCAGCAGGCACTGCTGAAGATTCTTGAAGGGACAAAGGCGTCGGTTCCGCCGCAGGGCGGAAGAAAGCACCCGCAGCAGGAAATGATTGAGATCGACACGACGAATATCCTGTTCATCTGCGGCGGCGCGTTTGACGGTCTGGATCAGATCATCGAACACCGCATGGATCAGTCCACCATCGGTTTTAACTCTATCCTGCACGAAAAGCAGAAAAAGAGCGTCGGCGAACTGTTCCACGAAGTCCTTCCGCAGGATCTCATCAAGTTCGGCCTTATTCCGGAGTTCGTCGGCCGTCTTCCGGTTGTCGTGGCGCTTGACTCTCTGGACGAGGAGTCGCTTGTCAGAATCCTCACGGAGCCGAAGAACGCCATTGTCAAGCAGTACAAGGCACTGTTCTCACTGGACAAGGTCGATCTGGAATTCACTCCGGATGCCGTCCGGGAAGTCGCGCACAAGAGCTTCGAGAGAAAGACTGGTGCGAGAGGCCTCCGTTCGATCCTTGAATCGGTTATGAACGACATCATGTACAGCATTCCTTCGGATGACAACATCAAAAAGGTGGTCATCACGAAGCAGGCGGTAGACAAGGAAGCGGATCCGATCGTGGAATACAAGAACGACACAGCCGCAAAAGCGGAAGTGCCGGTGAAAAAAGCAGAATAAATGCACCGGTTAAGGAAGGCATATGGAACAAGTGAAATTACCTGTCCTGGTGCTTGATGATATGACCGTGCTTCCACACGCGGTCATATCTTTTTCGTTCAGGCACCCTGAAAATACGGCGACGCTCACCTGGCTTCAGAATCATGGCGATTCGGAAGTCTTTGCCGTGTGCCGCCGGAAAGATGCGGACGTTTCAACACCGCCGCATGTATATGAGCAGCTGTATCCGAACGGAACACTTGCCGAGATTCAGGAAAGCAAGATGACCGATCCGATCACCTGGAAGGTCACGCTGGAAGGGAGAACGCACGGCGTTCTCACAGAAATCAAGAGTGATGCCGACGGACTTCACGGCGAGGTACTGCTTCAGGACGAGCCGGCCGATCCGGACATTCTGAAGAAAAAAGCAATGGAAGCCGAGCTGAGAGATGATCTGGCTGAACTGCTGAAGAATCTGCCGGGGGTCCCCGAAGACGCCATGCGGCGCATCGAGTCCGTCTCATCCGGAAGCAGCCTTCAGAGTATCATGGCAAATGTCATCAGTCACTTTGCGTCCGACAACGAGGACCGTCAGAATTATCTGCGGCTGAATAACGTCGATGAACAGTTCAGCTTTACCGTGACATTTCTGAAGAAGGCAGCTGAAATCGCCCGGATCCGTCAGGAGATAGCCTCCAAGGTTCACAACAGTCTCGACAAGAATCAGAGGGACTATGTTCTGCGCGAAGAGATGCGGGTTATCGGCCAGGAACTCGGGGACCTGACGCCGGAGTCGGAAGCCGATGAGTTCCTGAAAAAGACAGATGCGCTGACCGCTTCCGACGAAGTGAAGAAAAAAATCCGCCGGGAGATTCAGCGCTTCAAGGCCCTGCAGCCGGGATCACCGGATGCAAGCATGAGCCGCGCATATATCGAGACGCTCATTTCGATGCCGTGGGACAAAAGTGCGCCGGTGAAGACCGATCTTAAAAGTGCCAGAGAGGTACTCGACAGGGATCACTACGGGCTGAATGAAGTTAAAGAGCGCATTATCGAAGCGCTGAGTGTACGGATCGCAACACGCGGGAAAAAAGGCGACGCTCCGATCCTGTGTCTTGCGGGACCGCCAGGAACCGGCAAGACATCAATTGCCCGGTCCGTCGCATCAGCTCTCGGGATTCCCTATATCCGGGTGGCACTCGGCGGTGTACATGATGAAGCGGAAATCCGCGGTCACCGCAGAACGTATGTGGGCGCCCTCCCGGGGCGCATCGCTGCGGGCCTCAGAAACGCGGGCGTCAACAACCCGCTGATGCTGCTGGATGAGATCGACAAGGTCGGCGGAGACGGCTTCCAGGGCGATCCGCAGGCGGCTCTTCTGGAGGTCCTGGACGGAGAGCAGAACCTGCATTTCGTCGATCACTACATCGACATGGAAACCGACCTTTCCAATGTCCTTTTTATCTGCACCGCCAATGACCTCGGAAAGATCAGCCAGCCCCTGTATGACCGCATGGAGATCATCACGCTCTCCGGCTACACGGCCAATGAAAAACGTCACATCGCGCAGGAACATCTGATCCCGAAGCAGGTTGAAAAAAACGGACTTGCAAAAGGCCAGCTGAAGATATCGGACAACGCTCTGCGGCTTATTGTCGAAGGGTATACGGCAGAGGCGGGCGTGAGACAGCTCGAGCGGCAGATCGCAAAGATTTGCCGGATCAGCGTGAAAAAACTATACAAAGACGGGCAGATCCGCCCGGACACCGTAATGGTCAATGAGAGAAGTGTGGCCGGATATCTGGGCCGCCGGAAGTTCGAGAAACCGCTTCTGCACACAGAGGACGAGGCCGGCGTCGTGAACGGACTTGCATGGACACAGGCAGGCGGCACGACACTGGAAATCGAGGTTCTGGTGCTGGAGGGAAAGCCGGGGCTTATCATGACCGGACAGCTCGGCGATGTGATGAAAGAATCCGCCCAGATCGCATTGAGCTACGCGCGCTCCATCGCCGGAAAGCCGTCGGATTACTACGAGGACCATCAGTTCCATCTGCATGTGCCGGAAGGTGCTGTGAAAAAGGACGGGCCGAGTGCGGGCATAACCATGGCGACGGCCTTTTACTCCGCCATTACCGGAAAAAAGGTCCGCAAGGATGTAGCTATGTCCGGCGAAATCACACTGCGCGGAAAGGTTCTTCCAGTCGGAGGACTGAAGGAAAAACTTCTGGCGGCTCAGTCAGCCGGTATGCACAAGGTGATTGTCTCCGAGGAGAACAAGCCTGACATTGAGGAGCTCGATGACGAAGTTACGCACGGTATGGAAATTGTCTACGTGCGCACATTTGAACAGGTTCTTGAACAGGCTCTGACGGACGGAAACAGGAAGGACTGACATGATAAATGTAAAATCCGTAAACCTTTCGACTGTCATCGGTCCGACCAGCCGGATTCCGGAGAACGCGCTGCCGGAATTCGCATTTGCCGGGAAGAGCAATGTGGGGAAGTCGTCACTGATAAACTGTCTGATGAACCGGAAATCGTATGCCCGCGTCTCCCAGAAACCGGGCAAGACGCAGACGATCAACTATTATTCGGTGAACGACTCGTTTCTGCTGGTTGACCTGCCCGGGTACGGCTATGCGCAGGCAGGAGAACAGGCGCAGGCAGCATGGAGCCGGATGATCGAGAAGTATCTGAATACGTCCGGACAGCTTAAGCAGGTATTCCTGCTTGCCGATGCGAGACGTGAAGTGGCAGACAATGACCGCATGATGCTTGAATGGATCCATGCGGCCGGCTTTGAACCGGTCATTATCGCGACAAAGATGGACAAACTGAAAAGAAGCGAAGTGAAGGTGAGAATTGAAGCGCTTCGGCGCGGTTTTTCCCTCAGCGGAAGTGAGATTCTGATTCCGTTCTCTTCTCAGAGCGGTATCGGACGCGATCAGGTCCTGGAAGAAATCGAAAAAAGGCTGTAAAACAAACCCGGAAAAGTCTTATGACTCTTCCGGGTTGTTTTTATCGTCATCTTTTAACAGCCGGTGCATCACGGTGGAATAGATATCCTGTGAAGCGTCACGCCATCTGCCGGACATGCGCTCAGCTTCCGTGCGGTCCGGGACGGAAAGATTCAGCTCAAAAACGGTCTGGGCATCTTCCCGGATCTGACAGTGTACAATGTAGTCGCCGGCGGTGGACTTGTAGTAGTCGGATGTGATGCCTACTTCAGCCTGATAATCGTACTGGTGGTCTTTCAGGTAACCTTCGATGTCTTCCTGGATAGCTGTCGGGAGCATCGAGCGGAAGGAATCAATCGTATACCGGCCGCTGTCGGTGAGACGGTACTGTGTCGCATTCCGGACGGTTGTCTCGTCAAGCAGCTGGTCCTCGACCAGCGAGTGAAGTGTTTCCTGTGCCTTGAAGAAATTCGTGTAATTGTGCGAAATCAGGAAATCCGTAATATGCGAGTTGTTCAGCGGAAACCGCACATTGCGCAGCATATACAGGATGATCAGTTTATATAATGTTTCAGCTTCATTGTTCATAGAGGTTATTCTATCATAATGACGCCCCTGAATTAAAGAATGTAAATGAATTTCGCGAACTTCCGTCCGGAATTCGGCCGTGCGATTGACAAATATTGACTCAACGATATAATGAAAAAAGGTAACATATCATATTTGTCAGGACTTTATTCTTCTAATTCAAATCCGACAATACAATCAGAATTCTTTTAACAGAAGGTTTTATTACTGTTCAGAATCAGGAGTATACATGGCAATTACCAGAGAACAGCTTGGTTCACTGTCTCTTGCAAGTCTGCGCGAGACCGCTTCGTCCCTTGGACTGAAGGGGGTTTCCAAAGTGCGCAAGAATGAACTGATCGACATTCTTCTTGCAGAGCAGAAGCGGCAGGAAGAGGCGGCTGCTCCGACCCCGGGGCCAAAGGACGGGGAGACACCTGCCAAGGCACCGCGCCGGACGGCAGCACGCAGAAAGAAGACAGCGGCACCGGCTGAGCCTGTCGTTTCCGAAAAAGAAAAACCGCAAGCCGCCTCCGAAAAAGAAAAACCGGAAATCGTTTCTGAAAAAGGCAGACCGGAAGCGGAAGTCGCGGCAAAAGAGCCGCGGGAGGAGAAAACAGCCGGGGAAAGTTCTGGAAAGGGAAGACATCCGGCAAGAACGCAGACGCGTTCCGGTGCAAAGCGCCAGCCCCGGGATGCAGCAGCATCCAGAAAGAGCGTAAAACGGTCCGACAAGACGGCAGCGGAACGGAGCACAGAGCCCCGCCAGGAGCGTCAGACTGAAAAAGCAGAGCGCCCGGAAAAAGACGCAGAAATCCGCGCACTTTCTGAGAAAGCAGTGACCGAAAGCGAGACTTCTGAGCGCGTGGTGACTGAAAAGCCGAAGGATCTTTACGGCGATGCAGAGGAAGTGCGGGATGAGCATGCACTCGGAATTCTCGAGATCATGCAGGAAGGGTACGGCTTTATCCGCAGCGAAAATTACCTGCCGGGAGAAAACGACGTCTATGTGTCGCAGACTCTGATCCACCGCTTTCATCTGAGAACGGGGGATGTCCTCACCGGCGTGCGGAAATACAACAAACCCGGCGACAAGTTCATGGCGCTCTCGTTCCTCTCGACTGTCAACGGACGTTCTCCGATGGAGCTCATGAGGCGTCCGGTCTTTGAAAAGCTGACACCGATTTTCCCGGACAAGAGAATCCGCCTTGAAAATGAAGAAAGTCCGCTGGCGATGCGCATGGTAGATCTGATCTCGCCGATCGGAAAGGGACAGCGCGGGATGATCGTTGCGCAGCCGAAAGCCGGCAAGACGACATTGTTAAAACAGATTGCACGCTCGGTTGTGGCCAACGAGCCGTCCATGCATGTGATCATTCTTCTGATCGATGAGCGGCCCGAGGAAGTCACGGATATGAAAGAGACCGTTCTCGGTGACAATGTAGAGGTGATTTACTCCACGTTTGACGAGCTGCCGGAGCATCACAAGCGCGTGGCAGAGATGACGATCGAGCGGGCGAAGCGGCTGGTGGAACAGAATGAAGATGTCATCATCCTGCTGGACTCCATCACGAGACTGGCAAGAGCATACAATCTGACTGTCACGCCGTCCGGAAAAACGCTTTCCGGAGGCCTGGACCCGACGGCGCTGTACGGACCGAAACGTTTCTTCGGAGCAGCCCGGAACACGCGGGAAGGCGGCAGCCTGACGATTCTTGCCAGCGCTCTCGTAGAGACCGGAAGCAAGATGGACGATGTGGTTTTCGAGGAATTCAAGGGAACCGGCAACATGGAACTGGTGCTGGACCGCAAGCTTTCCGAGAAGAGAGTGTTCCCTGCCATCGATCTGGCGAAATCCAGCACCCGCCGGGAAGATCTGCTTCTTACGCCGGACGAGGAGATCGCCGTCAGCAAGCTGCGGCGGGCACTCAACGGCGTACGGCCGGAAGAGGCAGCGGAGCGAATCATCGATCTGTTCTACAAGACACGCTCCAATGACACGCTGGTCAAGCTTCTGTTGCAGAGAAATTATATCTGAATAAAAAATCGGCTTGAACTCATTACCGATCTATGCTATTCTTAAAAAGCTGTTGTAAAGACGGCATTATTCGACGGCGGACTTGTAAGCACAAGGGATGCGGTGAAGGGCTTTCTTCATTAGTGTGCGTTTGACCAGTACCGGTGCCGTAAGATAAGCCGATTGTTTTCTTCGTCGGGAGCGGATTCCGACGGGCGGACAGCAATGAAAAGAATAAGAGGTGAAACATTATGAAAAAGGACATTCAGCCGACTTACTATCATGACGCAAAGGTTATCTGCAACTGCGGCAACGAGTTCACGACAGGATCCACCAAGCCGGAGATTCACGTAGAAATCTGCTCCAAGTGCCATCCGTTCTACACCGGTCAGCAGAAACAGATTTCTGCCCGCGGCCGTATCGACAAGTTCAACAAGAAATACGGTCTCAACTAATTCCGGGATTTGTGAAATCAGGCTCCCCGCGTGGCAAGTGTGCCCGCGGGGAGTTTTTTATAATAAAAATGAAGGGATACAGACTTGAAAAATTCCGGTATCGGGGGCCAGGCTGTTCTGGAAGGAATCATGATGCGCAGCGCCTCCTCACAGGCTGTCGCCGTCCGCAGAAGCGACGGCACCATACAGGTGAAGAAACAGACACTGCAGACTCCCGGCTGGTTTGCAAAGGTAAGAAAGATTCCGATTGTCCGCGGCGTGTGTTCCTTTTTTATCTCTATGCTTGACGGAATCCGGGCGATTAATGATTCTGCCGATATGCTCGATGACGGCGAAAGTACCGGAGAAGAACAGAAGAAGACAGATGACGGAAAGCAGAGAACAAACGAAAAAGATTCCGGCACAGGCTTTGGAATGGTACTTACGGTCCTGTCTGCGCTTGTGATCGCTGTCCTTCTATTCACTG
>OMUP01000074.1 GCA_900314255.1 uncultured Lachnospiraceae bacterium
GCTCCCCTTCGAGAATCAGATAGAACCCCGTCCGGCAGCCCATCGGCCCGAAGTAGACGGTCCGTCTGGCCCACATCGGATGATTGCGGAAGAACGTCGCCCACATGTGCTCAATCGTGTGAACCCCTGCGGTGTCAAGCGGTGCCTCGACGTTGGGCCTTGTGAAGCGCAGGTCAAATGTCGTAAGCACAGTGTTGCCGAAAACATCCCGCCGGGAAACGTACACACCCGGAAGCAGTTTCTCGTGGTTTACGGTAAAACTTGCAATCTTGTCCATCATTCTCACCATAATCCTTTCCGCATCAGGCGCGTCCTCAGATCGCCTGATGCTTCACCACCTGGTACTCATCGCCGGCGGAAAAGTATGGACAGCCTCTGTCGTGCCGCCCCTCCGCAAGTCTGGCACAGTCATCCTCGTCCATATCCACGCCGCAGGTGTACGAATCGAGATCTTCGTCGTACACGAAATTGCTGCAGTACTCACATCCGTAACCGTTCACGCTTTTCCTGCCTCTTTCTTTACCACCACGTTTTTGTGGTTCTCATCCACATCCACGATATCGACCTGCGGGAGCGCAGACATGAACTTTCCCAGTGTCGCATAGCCGAATTCCTTCACCTTGAACTTCGGGAACTGCTTATGCAGCTTCTGGCCGAGAGAACTTAAGTCAACACCGTTCTCGCCGCCATTTTCCGCCGTCCGGACTATGTAGTTCACAAGTTCCCTGCGCGTCGAATCGTCTTCCTTCATCTCGACGATAAATGTCGAATTGCGTTTCTGAAGCGAGAAACTGTTCATATCTCCGATGAACGTCGACAAAGAACTGTAGCCGTAATTGCGGACGTCGAAGTCCGAATACTTCTTCTGAAGCCGGCTTCCGATCTCGCCGAGCGCCGTGGAACGGCCCCGGTTGTCGTTTTCGGTGATGATCTCGATGATCGCATTTTCGATCTTGCTCTGCTTCACCACGTTGCGCTTGCGGGTGTTCCCGGTGGAAAGGTTTACGTTTGCGCTGTCATTTCCCGAATCATACAGGATCTCCAGGTCTGTGAAAACCGAGCAGGCTGCACGGAACGACCGCGGCGTCTTGCTCTCCCCCATTCCGATCACATCCATGCCGGACTCTCTGAGCCGCCCGGCAAGACGGGTGAAATCGCCGTCGCTGGACACGATGCAGAATCCGTCCACGCGGTCCGAATAGAGAATATCCATGGCGTCGATGATCAGCGTCGAGTCCGTCGCATTCTTGCCGACCGTATTGCGGAACTGCTGGATGGGCGTGAAGGAGTTCTCCAGAAGCTCCTCCCGCCACTTTGCATTCTGCGGGCTGGTCCAGTCGCCATAAACCCGCTTGTAGGTTACGGTCCCGTACTTGGTCATCTCGTCGATGATGCAGGGCAGATACCGGGACGAAATGTTGTCTGAATCCACCAGGACCGCATATTTTCTGTCATCTGTATTCATATATTTCTTTTTCTTGTCTCCGTTTTTCGGGAACCGGCATTTATCAGTGCCACACGACCCAGATGAAAATATATCCCACCAGTACGGCCGTCAGCGTGAAGGGAGTGCCGATCCGGGCGAAATCTTTAAATGAAACGGAGTATCCTTCCTTTCTGAGTATACCGCTGGCTGCGATATTGGCCGAAGCGCCGAACGGCGTCAGGTTGCCGCCGAGCGTCGCCCCGGAGAGCAGGCCAAAGTACAGCAGGTAAGGCTCGATCCCTAAATTTGCCGTGATTCCCGCGATGACCGGGAGCATCGTCGCGACATAGGGAATATTGTCGACAAATGCTGAAATCAGCACCGAACCCCATACGATGATCGTGTAGAGCAGGAACATGTTGCTGCCGCCGAGGCGCGCAATCAGTTCAGCCGCGTCATCAATCAGTCCGACCGCCGTCACGCCGCCGATGACAAGGAACAGTCCGAAAAGCATCAGCAGTGTTTCAAAATCAACGCTCGCCAGCGCATGCAGAAGCTTGTCGCCGCGTCTCGTACGGGCGACTTCATACGCACCGGTCACAGCGGCAAAGAGGCAGCAGATCAGGCCGTTTGTGATGTCCGGCTTTTCCGGGATAAAGGACACGGCAATCAGCGCTGCCACAAGTCCGGCAAGTGCCACAGTCGGAACATAGTCGCTCACGGCTGTCTTTTCATTGGCCTCGACCGGCTGCTTTTCCTTCCGGAACAGGAACTGCATGATCGGAACCGTCGCAAGACATCCGAGCTCAACGGCAAAGAAAATGCCAGGGCGCCCGTTCATCCAGAAGAAACTCGTGAAATCCATGCCTGCGTAGGCGCCGAGCATGATGGAAGTGGTATCTCCGACCAGCGTCGCCGCCCCCTGCAGATTGCTGGAGACTGCAATACATAAAATCATGGGAACCGGATTGATTTTCAGTTTCTTGCAGATGGCAAGCCCGACCGGCGCAACCATGACAACTGTGGCGACGTTGTCGATGAACGCCGAAATCGCGCCCGCAAAGATGGACATGGCGATGATGACCGAGGCGACGTTTTTGCATTTGTCGAGGATGATGTCGGCCATCCGGTTTGGCATTTTCGAATCGATGAAGAAGTCGACCAGAACCATGGTGCCGGCCATCATGAGAAGAACGTTCCAGTTGATGGCGCCGGCGATGTTCTGCAGCGGAAGAATTCCGGTGACAAGAAAGACCGCCGCAGCGGCCAGCACGATGCCCGTGCGGACTTTCATGTACTTCATGAAGATAATCATGAGCACATACATGGCAACAAACACAAGTAAAGCTGCAAGTTTCATATAAATGCCTTTCTTAAGAAAAGTGTAAAGTTTGCGCTAATGGCGCATGGTTTTAGTTACACTTCAGAAAGACAGTCATCCCTTGCAAGGCCATACCCGGCCAGAAGAATGTCGCGGAAGGCGAGTACGGATTTTGTACGCGTATTCTGTTTTTCAATAAACTCCGCGATGCTCAAATGCTCCCCTTTCTTCAGCCTGTTCCTGTTATGATACCACTTTGTCCTGATACTTTTCCAGCAGTCCGACATATTTCTGGGCGATGGGCGAGAGCGGCATGCGGGCGATCCTGAGGTACCCGATCGTCATCGTCTCGTCGGTGTCCAGCGGGATTGCTGTGTATTCCTCGCCGTTGAGCTCCTCGCAGATGAGTCCGGAGCACAGCGTATAGGCATTGAGCCCGACCATGAAATTCAGAAACGTGGCCCGGTCGTCTGCCTTGAGCATCTTTTTATAGTCATACGTAGACATGACCTCCTCCGAGAAATAGAAGGAGTTGTTGTCCCCCTGTTCGAAGGAACAGCACGGGTAATCTTCCAGCTGCTCCATCCGGATTTTCTTCTGGCCGGCCAGCGGATGATTTTTCGCCAGGAAAACACAGATATGGCAGTCAAAAAGCGGCACAAATTCCAGCTCATCCCGGCGGAAGATCTTCTCCAGAACCTCGCGGTTGAAATCGTTTTCGTAAAGCACGCCGACCTCGCTCTTCAGCGTCTTCACATTTTCGATCACTTCGCCGGTCTTTGTCTCATGCATGGCAAATTCATACTTGCCGAAGCCGTATTCCCGCACCAGCTTGATAAATGCCTCCACGGCGAAAGAATAGTGCTGTGCCGACACGGAAAACTTTTCCTTGGACTCCGCCTTGCTCACAAACCGGTCGGTGATGAGCCGGTAGTGTTCCATCATCTGTCTGGCGTACCCTAAGAACTCCTCCCCGCCCGGCGTAAGCGTGACGCCGCGGTTGGAACGAATGAAAATGTCGATGCCAAGTTCATTCTCCAGTTCCCGGATGGAATTGGACAGGCTCGGCTGCGTGATGAAAAGTTTCTCCGCCGCCTTGTTCATGGAGTGCTGGTCCGCCACCATGATCGCATATCGAAGCTGCTGCAGCG
>OMUP01000049.1 GCA_900314255.1 uncultured Lachnospiraceae bacterium
TTGTGGCGATTATTGCCTCTGAAGTCGGAAAAGCTGTCTCTAAGGAGACAAAAGTGGATATTCTGGTCACACCGCTGGTAACGATTGCCGTGGGCGTGGGTCTATCCGCCTGGTGGGCGCCCGCTCTTGGAAAGGCTGCCATGAAGGTAGGCGCATTGATTATGTGGGCTACAGATCTGCAGCCATTCCTTATGGGAATTCTCGTGTCGGTGATTGTCGGAGTCGCGCTTACACTTCCTATTTCCTCGGCGGCGATCTGTGCGGCTCTTGGTCTTACCGGCCTGGCGGGCGGCGCGGCGGTAGCCGGCTGCTGTGCGCAAATGATCGGGTTTGCCGTGATGTCCTTCCCGGAGAATAAATGGGGAGGGCTGATTTCCCAGGGGATCGGGACATCTATGCTTCAGATGGGAAACATCGTGAAAAACCCGCGGATCTGGATTGCGCCGATTATGACATCCGCTATCACTGGTCCTATGGCTACCTGCCTGTTCCATCTTCGTATGGATGGAGCGGCGGTTTCTTCCGGAATGGGTACCTGCGGCCTGGTTGGGCAGATCGGTGTCTATACCGGCTGGGCGCAGGGAATCGCGGATGGATCCAGGGCTGCCATTACCGCCATGGACTGGGCGGGACTGATTCTGATATCCTTTGTCCTTCCCGCCGTGCTGTGCCCGCTGATCAATCTGTTCTGCAGAAAGATGGGATGGGTCAAAGACGGGGATATGAAGTTGTCCTGAAAAGAGGCTTGTGTATAAAAAAGAGCGTATACTGCTGCGGGCAGGTATGCTCTTTTTGTATATTTGCTTCTGTACGATCAGGGCAGAAATTGCTATACTTTACTGCATAAGTTCGGTTCCGGGGCGGAAGCTTACGGGAACTGGTCTTCTACCGTTGCCGGTGAAGGTCAGTGGAATTTGAAAATGGAAAACGAAAAGGAAAGAGGGAGAGAACATGAGGCCTTACGCATTTGGAGTGGATGTCGGCGGAACTACGGTAAAGATGGGTTTTTTTCACACGTCCGGTGAGCTGCTGGAAAAGTGGGAACTTCCTACCCGTACAGAGAACGGTGGAGAACAGATCCTTCCCGATATCGCCGCGTCAGTACGGGAAATGCTGAAGAAACGAAATCTTTCCATGGAGGATGTGGAGGGAATCGGCATCGGTGTTCCCGGAGCTGTACGTGAGAATTCTGTGGTAGACCGCTGTGTCAACCTGGGATGGGGCGTTGTTCCGGTTCGTGACATACTTTCCTCTTTGCTGGATGGCTGCAGGGTCATGGTCGGCAATGATGCCAATGTAGCGGCTCTCGGAGAAATCTGGAAGGGCGGCGGAGAAGGCGCCCGTTCGATGGTGATGGTGACGCTGGGAACGGGAATCGGGGGCGGAATTATTCTGGACGGAAAGATTCTGAACGGCGCCTTCGGCGCAGCCGGTGAAATCGGACACATCTGCATCAACGAGGAAGAAGATGCGGTATGCGGGTGCGGGAAAAAGGGTCATCTGGAGCAGTACGCTTCCGCAAACGGAATTGCGAAAACCGCCAGAAAAATGCTGGACGAAACTACGGAGGAGTCCTCGCTGAAAGCACTGGAGAAGGTTACCTCCAAGGATGTTTTTGACGCGGCGAAGAAGCAGGACAAGGTCGCCATTCAGATTGTCGAGAGGGTCGGACAGATTCTGGGAAAAGCGCTTGCCGCGGTGGCCTGTGTGGTCGATCCGGAGGTGTTTGTCATTGGCGGGGGCGTTTCCAAGGCCGGCACTATGGTAACAGATGTTATCCGAAAATATTTTGTGAAATACGCGTTCCATGCATCGGAGGGCGCCCGGTTTGAACTGGCCCGCCTGGGCAATGACGCCGGCATCTACGGTGCCGTGCGCATGCTGATGTAATAACCACTGACTTTTTCCCCAGTGCTGCCCGATCCGCCGGATAGGGGGTTGATGGGCAAACAAAAGTTGACACCGTGTAAATTTTCGATGTCCTGTCTGTCGTCCATGGGTGCTTGCAAAGGAGGTTTGGAAATTGAAGATACGTGAAGAAGTCCGCAGGATGAAAGGTGTGGCTCCCCGGATTGCGGCATCCAGGGAAGAGCAGAGAAACAGGATTCTGGAACGAGTGGCGGCAAGTCTGGAGGAGCATGCGGAAGAGATTTTCACGGAAAACCGGAAGGATCTTGCAGCCGCAGAGGAGAATCAGGTCACTCCTGCGGTGCGGAAACGACTGAAGTTTGACAGGGGTAAGCTAGAGGATGTCCGGAAGGGAATTCGTCTGCTGGTTTCTCTGCCGGATCCGATTCACCGGGTTACGCTTGCCAGAGAGCTGGATCAGGGGCTTGTTCTGAAAAGGGAGACGTGCCCGATCGGAGTCATCGGCGTTATTTTTGAGGCCCGGCCGGACGCGCTGGTGCAGATATCCACACTCTGCATAAAGAGCGGAAATTGCGCAATTTTAAAGGGGGGAAAAGAGACGGCGAATACCAACCGCATCCTGTTCCGGCTCATTCATGATGCTGCGGTTGCGGAGGGCTTTCCGGAATATTGTCTGCTGCAGGCGGAGCAGCATAACGAAATCGACGAACTTCTGGAATGCGATGACTGTGTCGATCTTCTGATCCCCAGAGGTTCCAATGCCTTTGTCCGTTATATTATGGATCACACCAGAATCCCGGTGATGGGACACGCGGACGGAATCTGCCATATTTATGTGGACAAGGATGCGGATCTGGAAAAGGCGGTTCCGGTTATTGTGGACGCGAAAACGCAGTACACAGCTGCCTGCAATGCGGTGGAAACCCTGCTGATCCACAGGGATCTGGCTCCGGCGTTTCTTCCCCTCCTGGCGGAGAGGCTCCGGAAAGAGGGCGTCCGTATATGCGGGACGAGGGAAGTTACAGATCTGATAGGCGGAGAAACCGTTGAAGATACGGATTTCAGAGAGTACCTGGATTTGATTGTGTCGGTAAAGCTTGTGGCTGATGTGGACGAGGCCATTGCTCATATCAACCGGTACGGTTCGCACCACACCGACTGCATCCTCACGGAAAATCCGAAAACGGCGGAGTATTTTATGGATATGGTTGATTCCGCCGGTGTATATCAGAATTGCTCGACCCGTTTTGCGGACGGCTACCGCTATGGCTTCGGGGCGGAAGTGGGGATTTCCACCGGAAAACTTCATGCCAGAGGGCCTGTAGGGCTGGACGGGCTTGTGACCTATAAATATAAGCTATACGGACAGGGACAGATTGTTTCGGATTATGCCTCCGGAAAAAAGGAGTTTCATTTCCGGGACTTAAATCTGTAAGAGCAGGGAACGGGGATGGAAAAAATGAGAAAAATTCCGGTGATCCTGGCCGATAATCCGGCGGACTGGGAGGCGGCGGAGCTTCTGGCGGAGCATCTCCGGACCGAGATGCTCCGCCAGAAGCCGGATATAGCGGATGGTCTGCTTGTTCTGAAGTTC
>OMUP01000183.1 GCA_900314255.1 uncultured Lachnospiraceae bacterium
AATATGAAGTTATTTGTGTACAGCATGAGACCGTATGACGAGGCGCCGGTCTTTGACAGACTTTGTGCCAGATATCATGTGGAATTTTCTTCAACAGAGCAGACACCCTGCCTGGAAAATGTTAAAATGGCAGAAGGATATGATGTCGTGGATATTATCACGACACCGATGACGGAGGATATCCTCAGAGCGTTTAAAGACGCCGGCGTGAAGTGCATCGCGACCCGTACCATCGGATACGACCATATTGATCTTGAGGCCGCCCGGAAGCTGGGACTTGGCGTTGTTCACGTGACATATTCGCCGTCGACGGTGGCGGATTATGCGATCATGATGATGCTGATCGGGCTGCGCAAGATACCATTTATCATGAAGAAGGCGGATGCGCAGGACTTTACGCTGAAGGGGAGCATCGGGCGCGAGATCGAGGACTGCACGGTGGGCGTCATCGGGACCGGGCGGATCGGGAAGACGGTGATACGGCATCTCTCGGGCTTCGGCTGCCGGATTCTGGCGTATGATGTGTATCCGGACGAGAAGCTGGGTGTGGAATATGTGAACCTGGACCGGCTGCTGCAGGAGAGTGACGTGATCACGCTGCACGCGCCGGGTATGGACGAGACGTATCATATGATCGGCGAAAAGCAGTTCGCCGAGATGAAGGACGGTGTGGTTCTGATCAACTGCGCGAGAGGGTCGCTGATCGATTCGGATGCGCTGCGGCAGGCGCTGGACGACGGCAAGGTGGGCTTTGCAGGGCTCGATGTCGTGGAAAATGAGGCCGGCCTGTACTATTTCAACCGTATGGGCGAGCCGCTGAAGAATCCGGAACTGTCGCTGCTGAAATCTTATCCGAACGTGCTGGTGACGCCGCACACGGCGTTTTATACCGAGAGAGCGGTTTCGGACATGGCAGAGAATTCGATAACAGCGGCACTTGATTTTATGGAAGGCAGAAAGAATCCTTTCATCGTAAGCTGAGTTGCCAGACTTTTGAATGGTAAGATGCCGGATGCGTCCGGAGAAAGGAGAGCTGCAGAGGTGCAGGAAAAAGGCAAACCCGGGATCCGGGATGTGGCGGAGGCCGCAGGTGTATCACTTTCATCGGTCTCCCGGTATCTCAACAACGGGTATGTGAGTGAAGAAAAGCGCGAGAAAATACGCCGCGCGATCGAAGAGACCGGCTACACGGCGGAGCGGCAGGTGGTGATGAGCCACGGACGGAAGACCGGCCTGATCGGTGTGATCGTGCCGAAACTGCGCTCGGAGACGATCGCGGGCGTCGTGGACGGCATTCAGTCGGTGCTTGGCGAGAAGGGATATCAGATGCTCCTTGCCTGCACGGACAGCGATGAAGCCAAGGAAGTGAGCTACATCGGCCTGTTCGGTTCCTATCCGGTCGACGGCATTATCCTCTCCGGAACAGTTCTCACAAAAATGCACCGGATTGCGATGAAGAAGACAAAGATTCCGATCGTGACGGTCGGACAGCATTTTGAGAATACCTGGTGCGTCTACCACGACGATGTGGAGGCGGGACGGCTTCTGACCAAGGATCTGATTGATGCCGGATGCCGGAAACCTGCCATGCTGGCAGTCCGTCAGGATGATATTTCCGCGGGGGCGGACCGGCTGAAGGGATACCGGGAAGCAATTTCTGCGGCCGGACTTAAATTTGACCCGGACTATGTCCGGGAGGTACCGTTTTCCACGGAGGGCGGCTATGAGGCGGCCGGCGGGCTGATGGTGGATCATCCGGACATTGACGGATTCTTCTGCGCCACCGACTCTATCGCAATCGGCGCCATGCAGAAACTCCAGGAACTCGGATACAGCATACCGCGCGATGTAAAGGTATGCGGCGTGGGGCACAGCCGGCTCAGCCGTGTGGTCAGCCCGAAGCTGACAACGGCACATCTGTTCTACGGAAGAAGCGGAGCAGAGGCCGCCCGGATGCTGATTTCGCTGATTGAGGGAAAAATACCGTCGCCGGGGCAGATAAAACTCCCGGTTGAACTGGTAAAAGGTCAGACGACGGCGTCTGACCAGGAGGGCAGGTGAAAAGTATGGATTATGGGAAATCCGCACACGAAGTCCTTGTGAACATCGGCGGAAAGGGAAATCTTGTTTCTGCCGCGCACTGCGCCACGAGGCTGCGCCTTGTGGTTGCAGACAACAGCAAGGTCGACAAGAAGAAAGTGGAGGCGATCGACGGCGTCAAGGGCGTGTTCGAAGCTTCCGGCCAGCTGCAGGTCATTTTCGGAACCGGCACGGTCAACAAGGTTTTTGATGAATTCATCAAAGAAGCCGGGATCGAGGCCGGCACGAAGGATGACGTCAAGGCAGCGGCAGCACAGAAGCAGAACTTCTTCCTGCGGCTGGTAAAGACGCTGGGCGATGTATTCGTTCCGATCATTCCGGCCATCGTGGCATCCGGCCTGATGATGGGCCTGGTAGAGGGCATCGGCAAGGCTGTGCCCGCCTTTGCATCGACGGACATCTACTCCATGCTGGATATGTTCGCCAATGCAGCCTTTACATTCCTGCCGATCCTGATCGCTGTTTCGGCTGCGAAAGTATTCGGCGCGAACATCTTCCTCGGCGCCGTCATCGGCATGATCATGGTTCACCCGAACCTGACCAATGCGTGGTCGGCAGCTGATGCCATCGCAAACGGCACGATGAAGACGTGGAGCATCTTCGGCCTGTACAGTGTGAACCAGGTCGGCTACCAGGGACACGTGATCCCGGTTGTCATCGCCGTGTTTGTGCTGGCGGCCATCGAGAAGCGGCTGCACAAGGTTGTGCCGGAGATGATCGACCTGTTCGTGACGCCGCTGGTTTCCGTTCTGGTGACCGGATTCCTTACCATCGCGGTCATCGGACCTGTGTTCGGCCAGCTTGAGACCTGGGTCCTGGCAGGCGTACAGTGGCTCATCACGATTCCGTTCGGACTCGGTGCCATGGTGGTCGGCGCGATCTACGCCGTCACGGTTGTCGCCGGTCTGCACCATATGTACAATGCCATTGAGGCAGAGATGATCTCGGCAAGCGGCCGCAACATCTGGATGCCGATCGCAACGGCGGCCAACGTCGCACAGGGCGGCGCGGCTCTTGCCATTGCGCTGAAGACGAAAAACAAGAAAATCAAGGAGATGGCTCTTCCGGCTTCGCTTTCCGCGTTCCTGGGCATCACCGAGCCGGCTATCTTCGGTGTCAACGTGCGCTACCGCAGACCGTTCATCGCCGGTATGGTCGGAGGTGCCGCCGGCGCCATGGTGGGATCCATCACCGGTGTGTATGCAACCGCGTATGGCATCACCGGTCTCTTCGGCTTCCTGATCACGACCGAGACGCTCGCCGGCTATGCACTGGACATGGCGGTCGCCTTCATTGTGTCATTTGCCATTTCGTGGATACTGGGCCTGAAGCCGGAGGATGAGAATCCGGACGGAGTGGCACAGCAGGCTGAAAAAGCGGCAGAGGCCGTGGAGGAGAATCCTACACCGGCCGTTGAGAAGGATGAACATTTCACAGAAGTGATTCCGGCTCCGATGAGCGGAGCCGTGATTCCGGTCACCGAGGCGCCGGACGAGACATTTGCCTCGGAGGCACTTGGCAAGGGAATCGCCGTCAACCCGACGGACGGCACGGTCCGGGCTCCGTTTGACGGATCCGTTCTGATGCTTTTTGACTCCGGACACGCGATCGCGATCCGCTCGGATCTGGGTGTTGAAGTCCTGATCCATGTGGGACTTGACACCGTGGGCCTCGGCGGAAAGCCGTTCACCTACAAGGTGGAAGATCAGGCACACTTCAAAAAGGGCGATGTCCTGATGACGGCCGATCTCGCACAGATTCAGGCGGCCGGCCTCAAGACGGTGACGCCGATGGTAGTGACCAACGTGGATGATTTCAAGGATGTCCGCGTGGAAAATGACAGCATTATTGTGGAGAAATAATGATTACTGACAGCAAATGGAATCCGAAATTTCACGTTTTTCCGCAGAACGGCGGCTGGGCCAATGATCCGAACGGATTGTGCCAGATAAACGGCCTGTACCATGTGTTTTATCAGTACAGGCCGGATGCGGCCGACGGCAGCGGCAGGGTTTTCTGGGGACACAGCGTCTCGGAGGATCTTCTGCACTGGGAGTTCAAAGGCGCGCCCATCGCGCCGGACACAGATCTGGACAAAAATGGCGCCTACTCGGGCTCGGCGCTGGTCGAGAACGGCGTGATGAAGCTTTTCTATACTGGAAATGTGAAGCTGCCGGGCGATTATGACTACACGACGGCCGGCCGGCTCTCCAATACGATTCTTGTGGAGAGCCGCGACGGCGGCGCCACATTCACCCCGAAAAAGGCGGTCATGACCAATGCCGATTATCCGGCGGACATCAGCTGCCATATCCGGGATCCGAAGGTGTGGAAGGAAGACGGAAAATACTACATGGTGCTCGGCGCCCGCACGAAGGCGGACAAGGGCGAAGTAATCCTGTTCTCGTCGAATGATACAGAGCACTGGAAGACGGAAAAAGTCCTGACGACAAAAGATCCCTTCGGGTACATGTGGGAGTGTCCGGACCTGTTCATGCTGGGCGGCAGGAAGTTCCTGTCCCTGTGCCCGCAGGGCGTGAAGGCGGACGGAATCCTGTACAACAACATCTATCAGTCCGGCTATTTCACAGTTGACAACGGGCAGCTGCAGGACTTCACGGAGTGGGACAGAGGCTTTGACTTCTACGCGCCGCAAAGTTTTGTGGACGAACAGGGCCGCCGGCTCTTCATCGGCTGGATGGGCATGTCGGACAGCCCGTTCCCGAACCCTTCTACAAAAGTCGGCTGGCAGCACATGCTGACTCTGCCGCGCGTCCTGGAGACTTACGAAAAGGACGGAAAGACGAAAATTGCACAGCGCCTTCTGCCGGAGATCGGTCTGCTGCACGGCGCAGCCGAAGAGATCAAAGTGGGGACGGACAGCAGGCCATACAGCTGCTTCCATGCAGAAATCGAGAATGCGGGCGGCGATTTTTCGGTCCGCTTCGGCGATATGGAACTTCACTACAGCCAGGCACAGGGCCGCATGGCGCTGCTCTTCACCAACTGGGGAAACAGCATCGGCGCCGGCCGCTCGGGCAGGCGCGCCATCGTCGGCGATGTGCACAAGCTTGATATTGTGATCGACGTTTCTTCGGCGGAAATTTTCGTCAATGACGGCGAGGAAGTATTCACGACAAGAATCTACCCGGAGAGCGCTCTGCCGCTTCATACGTACGGCAAGGGACTTTCAGGACGGATCTATGAACTGAACGTGTAACCGGTAAAAGCAGATTAGAAGACAAAAGGGAGAATGACAAATGATAAAACTGGAGCGGACGGCTGTCATGAATTTTGAGAATGCCATGCGGGGCGCCAGAAATCCGATGAACAGCTGGGCAAGGAGTGACAGCCATACCGCTCCGGACGGGACGTTTACTTTCGGCCCCAACGATCTGGATCTCGCGAAGCGCCTCGCGCGGGCCGGGAGCGACCACCGCAAGTTCATCCGTCAGATTTTCGTATCGGTGGACATCACGGCGCCGATCTACTGGTGGAAGGAATTTGACACGTATAAAGTCGCAACCGTGGCCAATTCCACCTCTACGATGCACAAAATTCACGCGAAGCCGTTTGAGCGGGACGATTTCTCCCATGACCACATGGACGAAAAGACGCTCGCGATGCTGGACACTGTCATCAGGTGCCTTGAAGAGATCCGCGTGAAATACATTGAGACAAAGGACAAGCAGCTCTGGTACGACATGATCCAGCTTCTCCCGGAGAGCTACAACCAGATGCGCACCGTCACCATGAACTATGAGACGCTGGTGAATCAGTATTATGCCAGACGCGGCCACAAGCTGGAAGAGTGGCACGAGTACTGCCGCTGGGCGGAAAATCTCCCCTATTTCCGCGAACTGTTCGTGGAGAACACAGAAAAAAACGAAGAGAAGTAATTCGAAAAAACAGTAAAAAAGCAGGCCGGGCGAGATCACGTGCCCTGGCCTGCTTTTTGCTGCAGGATACTTTTTATCACTTCGTCTGATTCAGCTCTTCAGCTGTCGGCAGATGCGTTGCTCCTGTGCGCAGCCCCTGCATGTACTGATGCATGGATTCGGCCACGATCTTGGAGTGGGCGACGGCCTCGACGACAGTGCGGGCGCCGGCGACAACATCGCCGGATGCGAAGATGCCCGGCACGGATGTGTGGCCGGTGTCATCGGCTTCCAGCAGTCCCTTGTTGTTGGTGTGCAGGCCCCGCGTCGTGTTGACAAGGCGGTTCTGCGGGCCCTGGCTGATGGAGATGATGACCGAATCGGACGGGAAGAACTTGTCGCTGTCCGGAATTTCCGTGAGCGTTCCGTCTTCTTTTTCATCCAGCTTGCGGAAAATAACTCCGTCGTCCTGAATCTGGACCGGTTTCCAGTTGTATTCAAAATCGACGCCTTCCAGCTGTGCATAGCTGAATTCATGCTGGCTTGCGGCAATTTTCTTTGACAGGGAGAAGCAGGTCAGGTGCCGCACACCCTTGCGGATCGCGGTGCGGGCCACATCCATGGCGGCGTTGCCGGCTCCGATGACCGTCACGCGGTTTCCGAGATGGTAGCTGTCCGGGTTGTTCAGGTAATTGATGCCAAAGTGCACGTTGCCGTATGTTTCGCCCTTGATGTGCAGGACATTCGGCTTCCACACGCCGGTGCCGATGAAGATGGAACTGTAGCCGTCCCGGAACAGATCGCTGATGGTGATCGCCGTGCCGATCGTCGTGTTGGGGCGGATCTTGATGTCCTTCATGCGCAGATGCCGGTACTCGAAGTCGTCGAGAACCGATTTGGGCAGCCGGAATTCCGGAATGCCGTAGCGCAGGACGCCGCCGATCTTGTCCTTGCCCTCAAAGATGGTGACGTCATATCCGTAGCGCTGCAGAATGACGGCGATCGTCAGGCCGGCCGGGCCGGAGCCGATGATGGCGACCCTCTGCCCGTTCTTGGTGCTCGGCCCCTTGGTCATCTGGTTCGCGTATGTCTCGGAGATATAGTTCTCAATGATCGAGAAATGGACGGGAGCACCCTTGATGCCGCGCACACAGTGGCCCTCGCACTGATTCTCGTGATTGCAGATCAGCGAGCAGACCGTGGTGAGCGGATTGTTTTCAAAGAGCATCCAGCCTGCTTCGTTTAACTTTCCCTCTCTCAGAAGGCGGATCGCGGTCGGAATGTCCGTATGAATCGGGCAGCCCTCGCGGCAACGCGGATTTTTACACTGCAGACAGCGGGAAGCTTCGTCAAGTACATGAAGTGACATGTCATGATCCTTTCTTAAGTGCGGTAAATATACAGAATTCAGCTTCGGAATCTGGTCACGAATTACATATCGACTGTTATTATTATAGATTCCGGAGCTGATGTTGACAAGTGAGATGGGGAATGATATATATTTCTTAAGTGCTTGAAATAGCGAATTTATGCGATTAAGGAGAGTTTTTCACTATGAACAAGACAGAGCTGACGGCGGAAATTGCCGCGAAGACAAAACTTACTAAAAAGGACTGCGAGAGCTTTCTGAATGCATTTTCCGAAGTTGTCACAGATGCTCTGGTAAGGGGCGAAAAGGTTCAGATGATCGGATTCGGTTCCTTTGAAGTAATCGACAGATCTGAGAGAACCGGCAAGAACCCGCAGACCGGCAAGACCATCACGATTGCGGCCGTGAAAGCGCCGAAGTTCAGACCGGGCAAGGCTCTGAAAGACGCTGTCAACGCGTGAAGCCTTCCGGAAAACGAGGAAACGTGAAGAAAGGACTGCTGCTTACAGGGGCGGCAGTCTTTTTGCTGTATCAAAAAGGAGAAGGATATGCGTCTTGACAAATATCTGAAAGTGTCCCGCCTGATCAAGAGGCGGACGGTGGCCAATGAGGCCTGCGACGCGGGACGCGTCACGATCAACGGCCGGCCGGCCAAGGCGTCCGCAGAGGTAAAGGCGGGCGACGTGCTGGAGATCCAGTTCGGAAACAGAGATGTGAAGGTGCGTGTGAAGGATGTGAAAGAAACAATTCACAAAGAAGACGCATCGGAAATGTTTGAATACTTATAGAATGTGGTATACTATAAGATGACTTTACTGACAGCACAGAAGGGAAAGGAGGCGTCACTTGGCACACGGCAAGTACATTACGGCGAAAGTCAGAGAACGCAGAAAGCGCCGTAAAAAGAGGACCATTCAGGTCGGCGCCGCCGCTGCGGGGGCTGCGGTTGTTCTCCTGGCTGTCATTCTGATCGTCAACGGGCTGCAGCTTCGGGCAAAGAATCAGCAGTATGAGGCGCAGATCGAGAGCCTGAACGCGCAGGTCGCTGCTCAGGAGGAACGCCAGGCGGCGATCAAGGCAAGAGAAGAGTACATGCAGACGCAGGACTACGTGGAGGAAATCGCGCAGGAAAAGTTAGGACTCGTGTATCCGGATGAAATTCTTTTCCGCGCCGTCAGCGGACAATGAGCGAGACAACCGGAAAGGGAAGTCCTGAGAAGAGACAGAAGGCAATTCTTAAGAAAGTTCGGGACTTCTGCACAGAGAATGGTCTGTTCGGGGGCTGCCGGGCAGTCACCGCCGGAGTATCAGGCGGGGCTGACTCGGTATGCCTCCTGTTTATTTTGCAGAAATTATTTTCACAGATGCCGGAAGAGGAAAGGCCGAGCCTGACAGCGGTGCATGTGCACCACCAGATCCGCGGGGCGCAGGCCGATGCGGACGCGGCGTTCACAAGGGACCTCTGCGCGCGGATCGGCGTGCCATTTGTCATGGTGAAGGTGGATGCGCCGACGGAGGCCAGAAGGGCGAAGCTTTCACTGGAGGAGGCGGCGCGGAATCTGCGCTATGAGGCGCTGCGGAAAGCGGTGCCGGGAGCGCTGATTGCCGTCGCACACACGGCGACGGATCAGGCCGAGACGGTGCTGTTTCGGCTGGCGCGCGGCACGGGACTGAAAGGCCTGGCGGGAATGAGTCCGAAGGCCGGCGATATTGTGCGCCCGCTCCTGTGCCTGACGAGGCAGGAAACGGAAGCGTATCTGGCGGCGGAGGGGCAGCCCTACGTCACGGACAGCACGAACTTCAGCCGCGACAATGCGCGGGCCATTCTGCGCGCGGACGTGATGCCGGGGCTTGCCGGGATCAACGCGCAGGCAGTCCGGCACATCGCGGACACTGCTCTGCAGCTCTCTGAAGCCGGCGCCCTGATTCAGGCGCAGAGTGAAGCGCTCTTTAAAGAAGCAGCAGAAGAAGAAACCGGGGCGGAAAGCGGAAAGCTGGTGCTTGCCGTAAGTCCGCTGCAGGAAGCGCCGGCGCTGATTGCCAGACAGGCGGTGCAGCTTGCCATTGCGAGGAGCTGCGGACATAAGAGAGATATCGGCGCTGTGCACATCAAAGAGGTCATCGGACTTCTGAGAGCACAGACGGGGGCAAAGGTCATTCTTCCGTACGGCATGCAGGTGAGAAGATGCTATGACAGGCTGTGCTTTGAAAAACAGGGCGCAGACGAAGAGATACGAAAACAGGAACCGCCTGTGATGCTGGATGAAGCTCTCGCAGGGCTTGCCGCAGGCGAAAGGATCCGGCTTCGCTTCGGTGAGTGGGAGACGGAGGCCTGTTTTGCCGCAAAATTTGACGGGGCTTCGGATAATGAGTACACGAAGTTCTTTGATTATGATAAAATGCAAGATGGATTAGTGCTCAGAAATCCGCGGAAAGGCGATTTTCTGCATACCGGAAAAGCTTCCCGGGCATCTCTTTCAAAAGTCATGAAGGACAGAAAAGTTCCGCATGATCTGCGGGACACGTGCCTGCTGCTTGCAGCGGGAGACGAGGTGTACTGGGCTGTCAGTGTGCGGCGCAGCCAGGCCGCGCTGATTGATGAGAACACAAAGAAAATTCTGCGCCTGAACGTGAGAAGAATCCCGCAGAGGTGAGGCACGGGGCGGAAAGGAAATCCATGGACAACAACTATTACAGCAACATCAGCGTGCTGATTGACGAGAAGACACTGAACAAGCGGATTCAGGAGCTCGGCGAGGAAATCAGCCGGGACTACGAAGGACACGAGCTGAAGATGATCTGTATTCTCAAGGGCTCGGTGCTGTTCATGAGTGAGCTGGCCAAGCGCATTACCGTGCCGGTTTTGTTTGACTTCATGCAGGTTTCCAGCTACGGTTCCGGGACGAGCAGCAGCGGCTCGGTGAAGATCCGCAAGGATCTGGACGAGGACATCGCCGGACAGGATGTGCTGATCGTGGAGGACATCATCGACTCCGGCAACACGCTCTACAAGCTGACCCCGATTCTGAAAGGCAGGAATCCGAAAACGCTCAAAGTCGTTTCGCTTCTGGACAAGCCGGAGAGGCGCGAGGTTCCGTTCAAGGCTGATTACAGAGGATTTGAGATTCCGGACGAGTTCGTGGTCGGATTCGGACTGGACTACGACCAGAAGTACCGCAATCTTCCGTACATCGGAGTGCTTCATCTTTAATTATCGGCCACGAATTTCACTTTTTTCAGGGAGTAGACGTAAAACTGTATGAATACAAAGAAAAGGGCGCCGGTAGGCAGCGGCCTGGGGATATTTTTCATATTCCTGATTATCCTGACGGTGTTTTATCTGCTGACGTTTGAGATGCCCGAGACCGAAGAGCGGTATGAATATTCGGACTTTCTGACGCAGGTGGAGACGGACAGCTCGCAGATCAGCGATGTGACGATCCGGCAGAATCAGGAGATTCCGACCGGCGAGATTATCGTCACGATGGCGAACGGAAGCCGCGGCAGGGCGTATGTGTCCGATGTCAATGATGTCGAACAGGTGGCACAGGAGTACGGGATTCGCTATCAGCTGGAGGATGTGTCAAGACTCAACATCTGGGCGAACATTATCCTGCCTGTCTGCATCATGGCATTCATGTTCATCATTCTGATTGTGCTGATCCGGCGGCAGGGAGCCGGCAGCGGCACCAATGCCCAGATGATGAATTTCGGCAAGAGCCGCGCCCAGAAGATTGAGAGCAGCAAAAATCCGGTTACATTTGACGATGTGGCCGGTCTGAAGGAAGAGAAGGAAGAGCTGGAGGAAATCGTGGATTTCCTGCGGGAGCCCGCGCGCTATACAAGACTCGGCGCCCGGATCCCGAAGGGCGTGATTCTCACGGGACCGCCCGGAACCGGCAAGACACTTCTTGCGAAGGCTGTCGCCGGCGAGGCAGGGGTTCCGTTCTACTCGATTTCCGGTTCGGATTTCGTGGAAATGTTCGTCGGCGTGGGTGCATCCCGTGTCCGCGACATGTTCGAGGAAGCCAAGAAAAATGCGCCCTGCATTGTTTTCATTGATGAGATCGATGCGGTGGCAAGGCGCAGAGGCGCCGGTCTTGGCGGCGGCCATGACGAGCGCGAGCAGACGCTGAACCAGCTGCTCGTCGAGATGGACGGCTTCAGCCCGAATGCGGGTATTATCGTCGTTGCGGCCACCAACCGCATTGACATTCTGGATCCGGCCATCATGAGACCGGGGCGGTTTGACCGCAAAGTGGCGGTCGGGCTTCCGGATGTGGACGAGCGTCTCGCCATTCTGAAGGTGCACGCCCGCAAGAAGCCGCTGGCCGATGACGTGGATCTGGAGGCTCTGGCCAGAACGACGGCCGGATTTGCCGGGGCGGATCTGGAGAACATCCTCAATGAGGCTGCGATCCGGGCGGCAAGAGAGCGCAGAGAGTATATCAACAACGACGATATTCAGAGCTCATTTGTCAAGGAAGGCATCGGGACCGAGAAGAAGAGCCGCATCATTTCCGAGAAGGAGAAGAAGATCACGGCGTACCACGAGTCGGGGCATGCAATTCTGTTCCACTGTCTGCCGGACGTGGGGCCGGTGCACATGATTTCGATCATCCCGACGGGCATGGGCGCGGCCGGATACACGATGCCGCTGCCGTCCAGAGACGAGATGTTCAACACGCGCGGCAAGATGCTGCAGGAGATCATCGTGGATTTCGGCGGCCGGGTGGCCGAATCTCTTGTGTTCCCGGACATCACGACGGGAGCCAGTCAGGACATCCGCCAGGCCACGAAGACGGCCCGCGACATGGTCATGAAATATGGATTTTCCGATGCGCTGGGGCCGATTGACTATTCATTCGGCGACAGCGACGAGGTATTCATCGGACGCGACATCGGGCACGCCCGCCCGTACGGTGAGGACGTGACGGCCAAGATCGACGAAGAAGTCAAGCGCATCGTGGACTACTGCTACGGCGAGGCAAAGCGCCTGATCTCGGAGAACCGCGGCGTTCTGGACGCGAGCGCGAAGCTGCTGCTGAAAAAGGAAAAAGTGACCGGAGAAGAATTCGATGCGCTGTTTGAGACGGCGCAGACACAGCCGGTCTGACGTCTGACAGGAATAAGAATTTATGAAAATAGTTAAGGATCTTACACAAGATTCTGATGCGGACAGGAAACTGTTCTATATGTGCAATGTGCGTCCGATTCTGAACACGGACGCACTTTTCGCTGATGCGACGAAAGAATACCGCGACCCCGAGGAGCCGCTTCCGGGCGACACAGTAACTCTGCGCTTCCGGACCGAACGGCTCAACGCCGACCGTGTATTTGTGAATCTCAACGGCAAGGAACGGGAAATGGAGCGTGAGGAGTCGGACACGAACTTCGACTACTACGCCACATCGTTCACGGTTACGGATGAACATGTCTTCTATTACTTCCGCATTGTGACAGGCCGCACGGTGGTCTATTACAATCAGCTCGGACCGGACGCCAAACTGAATCCGTACTATGATTTTCAGATCATGCCGGGATTCACGACGCCGGGCTGGGCCAGAGGCGCCGTCGTGTACCAGATCTTCACCGACCGTTTTTACAACGGGGACAAGAGCAATGATGTCCTGACGGACGAGTACTCGTATCTCGGCGATCACGTGAAGCACATCGACAACTGGGATCAGTGTCCTTCTGCCGATGAAGGCGTGCGCGAGTTCTACGGCGGCGACCTGCAGGGCGTGCTGGACAAGATGGACTATCTGCAGGACCTCGGGATCGAGGCGATTTACTTCAACCCGCTTTTTGTCTCGCCCAGCAATCACAAGTACGACATTCAGGATTACGATTACATTGACCCGCATTTCGGGCGGATCGTGGAGGACACCGGGGATCTTCTCTCTCCCGGCGATCAGGACAACACCCACGCCACCCGCTACATCAACCGGGTGACCGACTCGGCCAATCTGGAAGCCGGGAATGTGCTGTTTAGGCGGCTCGTCGAGGAAGCGCACAGCCGGGGTATGCGGGTGATCATCGACGGTGTATTCAATCACTGCGGATCTTTCAACCGCTGGATGGACCGGGAGCACATCTACAAGACCAGCCAGCATTCGCACACCGACGGCGCCTATGTGAGCAAGGACAGCCCGTATCACGATTTCTTCCAGTTCAACGCCGATGCGTGGCCGGACAACAAGTCTTACGACGGCTGGTGGGGCCATGACACGCTGCCGAAGCTCAACTATGAGGCGAGCAGCCGTCTGGAGGACATCGTGCTGGGTATTGCTGCCAAGTGGATGTCGCCGCCATTTTCCGCAGACGGCTGGAGACTGGACGTTGCGGCCGATCTGGGCCACAGCCCGGAGTACAACCACTCCTTCTGGAAAAAGTTCCGCAAGACCGTGAAACAGGCAAATCCGGACGCCATCATCATCGCCGAGAACTACGGCGATTCCTACAACTGGCTGCAGGGCGACGAGTGGGACACGGTCATGAACTACGACGCCTTCATGGAACCGGTGACGTGGTTCCTGACCGGCATGCAGAAACATTCCGATGAATTCCGCAAGGATATGCTGGGCAATGCCGATTCGTTCTTTGACGCCATGCGCTACAACATGGCCAGACTGGGCGGCCAGCCGGCCCGCATCGCGATGAATGAGCTGAGCAATCACGATCACTCGCGGTTCCTGACGCGCACCAACCGCACGGTCGGGCGCCTGAACTACATGGGAAGCGAAGCGGCCTCCCGCGGCATCAACCGGGCCGTGATGATGGAAGCGGTCGTGATCCAGATGACCTGGCCGGGCGCTCCCACCGTGTATTACGGCGATGAGGCCGGCGTGTGCGGCTGGACCGATCCGGACAACCGCCGCACCTACCCGTGGGGCCACGAGGACAAGCTTCTCCTTGACTTCCACAAAGCGATCATCCGCCTGCACAAGACCTATCCGGTCCTGCGCTACGGATCCCTGAAGAAGCTGAAGGCCGGGTACAACCTGATCGCCTACGGCCGGTTTGACCGCAAGGATCAGATTATTGTCGCCGTCAACAACAGCGAGGACGAGCGGCGGGTCATTCTGCCGGTCTGGGAGCTCGGCCTGACCGATGATGACGATGTAGAGCAGATCTTCGTCACCTATGACGGCGGCTTCTCGCAGGAACCGCTCGGATACCGCATCCAGGGCGGCCGCCTCAACCTCGGCATGCGCAAGACTTCTGCCATCATTCTAAGAAAGAAAGTATGGTAAATGAACTTCCACGTACTCACACTTTTCCCGCAGATGATCACCGACGGTTTCCACACAAGCATCACAGGCCGGGCGATGGACGCCGGCCTGCTGTCGCTGGAGACCGTCGACATCCGCGATTTCTCCCATGACAAGCACTTCAAGGTAGACGACTACACATACGGCGGCGGAGCCGGCCTGCTGATGAAAGCGGGACCGGTCTGCGAAGCCTACGACGACCTGGTGCGGCGCACCGGCCACAAAATGCGCACGGTCTATCTGAGCCCTCAGGGCAGTGTCTTCACCCAGAAAAAGGCCGCCGAACTCGCAAAGGAAACGGATCTCTGCCTTCTGTGCGGACACTACGAGGGAATCGATGAGCGGGCTCTTCAGGAGCTTGATGCCGAGTTCATTTCCGTCGGCGACTATGTCCTGACCGGCGGCGAGCTGCCGGCGCTCATCGTCATGGACGCAGTGGCAAGACTCGTGCCCGGCGTGCTTCACAACGGCGAATCGGCTGAGACCGAGAGCTTCAGCGACGGCCTGCTCGAATATCCGCAGTACACGCGCCCCGAAGAGTTCCGGGGCCGGAAAGTTCCGGAAATCCTGCTCTCCGGGGATCACGGCAAAGTGGACGTGTGGCGGCACGAAGAGAGCCTGCGGCGCACGGCCAGGTACCGCCCGGACCTGCTTGCGGCGTACAGGAATGCACATCCGGATGAAAAGATGCCGGAGGATCTGCAGGAGCGCCCTAAAGGAGGCGGCTGCTCATGAGACTCGGGAAACTGCCGGAAGGCGTCCGGCTGCGGGCTGTCCGGAAAGTCTTTGAAAAGCAGCCGGTCCCGGAGCGTCTGATGCTTCCGGGCGTTCACCTTGACGGAAATATTCTTCCCGTCCCGAAGGATGAAAACCACTGCTTTATCCTGGCTTCAGGCACGGATCCGGACGCGCTTGCCGCGGCGTGCAACCGGGTGTATGCGTGCGCGGCTGTGCCGGAAAGCGCGCAGATAACGATTTTTATTCCTCAGGAGACAGAAGAAGGACAGCTGAAAACATACACGAGAAGCCTCCTGAGGCGCGCCGGCGCGCTTTCCGTCCGCATCGGAGATGTAAACGTACAGACCCGGGCAGGGTTGACAAATGTTCTCACAACCGCTACAGTGACTGCAATCGGTGATTTGAAGTGCATCCGCCGTCTCACCGGCCCGCATCCGGGACAGTACCTGATCGTGGCCGGATATGCCGGACAGGCGGGGGTGCGCAGCTGTTTCCCGGATCTTCCGGACAACATTAAAAAGAGATTCCGCAGAGAATATCTGAAACGTTCGTACGGAACGGAAAGCGACACGAGCGCGGCAGCGGCGGCCGGTGTGTGCCGGGAAGCGCTGCAGAAAGGTACTGCCGGGATCAGCGCCATGCGCGCGGCAGGAGAGGGCGGCATATTTGCAGCTCTCTGGGAACTGACGGCGGACAGAGGCGTCGGCTTTGAGGCCGATGTCCACAACATTCCCGTCAGGCAGGAAGCCCTGGAAGCGCTACAGCTGGCGGGGCTGAATCCGTATGAGATAAATTCGGAAGGCTGCCTTCTGATCGCGGCAGATGACGCAGAAACAATTGTGTCAGAGATCCGCGGAAAAGGCGTGCCGGCCGGAGTACTGGGAAAATTTACCGATACCCGTGACAAGATTCTGAATAACCGCGGGAAGATCCGGTTTCTTGACAAGCCACAGGAAGACTTGTCTGTCGACTTCCGGTACAGACTGAAAGGAGCAGAACATGGAACTCAGAGAACAGATCCTCAGGGATATTGAGAAGGATGCCCGCGTCAATCTGCATGAGCTGGCCATCCGCCTCGGCGTTTCCGAAGCCGAGGTCGCCAATGAGATCGCGGATATGGAGAAAGAGCACATCATCTGCGGTTACAACACGCTGATCAACTGGGACAACACCAGTCTTGAGAAGGTGACGGCGCTGATCGAGGTGCAGGCACAGCCGCAGCGCGGCCTGGGATTTGACGCGATCGCCGAGAGACTGTACAAGTACAGCGAGATCACGTCGGTATACCTCATGAGCGGCGGCTTTGATTTCGCGGTAATCATCGAAGGCAAGTCCATGAAATCCATCGCCCAGTTCGTGGCGGCAAAGCTGGCCACACTGGACTCCATCCGCAGCTGCGCCACGCATTTTGTCCTGAAGAAGTACAAGGATTACGGTGTCGTATTTGACGAGAACCGCCGCGACGAAAGGGAGAAAATCACGCCATGAGACCAATGACTTCCGATAAAATCCGCGCTCTCGCCCCTTCCGGGATCCGGAAATTCTTCGACATCGTTCACGAGATGCCGGACGCGATCTCTCTGGGCGTGGGCGAGCCGGACTTTGACACACCGTGGAACATCCGCGAGGAAGGAATCTACTCGCTGGAGCGCGGCCGCACATTTTACACGTCTAACGCCGGACTGATGCCGCTGCGCGAGGAAATCAGCCGGTATCTGATGCGCCTGCAGGGCCTGAAGTATGACCCGAAATCAGAAATTCTGGTCACAGTCGGCGGCAGCGAGGCGATCGACATCGCCCTGCGCTGCATCGTTAATCCGGGCGATGAAGTGCTGATTCCGGAGCCGAGCTATGTTTCGTACAGACCGTGCGCGGTCATGGCCGACGCAAAGCCGGTGACCATCGAGCTGCAGGAGTCGAACGGCTTCAAGCTCACCGCGAAACAGCTGGAGGAGGCCATCACGGACCGCACCCGCGTGCTGGTGATGCCGTTCCCGAACAACCCGACCGGTTCCATCATGACGAAGGAAGAACTCGAGCCGCTTGTTCCGATCATCATCAAGCACGATCTGATCGTGATCTCCGATGAAATTTACTGTGCCCTCACCTACAGCGGCCGGCATTTCTCCATCGCCGAGCTGCCTGGCATGCAGGAGCGGACGGTTCTGATCGGCGGCTTCTCGAAGGCATTTGCCATGACGGGCTGGAGACTCGGCTATGCTTGCGGCCCGGAGGAAATCATCAGCCAGATGACGAAGCTGCATCAGTTCACGATCATGTGCGCGCCGACGACGAGCCAGTACGCGGCAGTCGAGGCGCTGGCCAACTCGCAGTCCGAGGTGGACCAGATGGTCGCAGCCTACAACGAAAGAAGACGGTTCCTGCTTCACGCTTTCAAAGAGATGGGCATTGAGTGCTTTGAGCCGTTCGGTGCATTCTACGTATTCCCGTCGATCCGCAAGTTCGGGATGTCCAGCGAAGAATTCGCGACGAGGCTGCTCATGGAGCAGAAGCTGGCCGTCGTTCCGGGCACGGCGTTCGGAGCGTGCGGCGAAGGCAATATCCGGATTTCCTATGCATATTCCATCGACGACCTGAAAAACGGCCTCTCCCGGATCGAAGCCTTCATCAATTCCCTGCGGTAAGGGGGATGGCAAATGACTCGGTTTAAGTCAATTGGGACAATTCTTGTGATTGTCGCCATTGTGCTCGTGGTCATCATGATCAACCCGCTGACAAACAGGCCGCTTGAAACCTCCGTGGCGGCGACAAGCCAGTCAGAGAGCGAAAGTCAGCAGGAGACAGGTGAGTATTCTGCCGGTCAGACGATTCAGAAAGCCAGCCCGGAGGATGCGTATGTCCAGGTGGACGATCTGCTTTTTCTGCTGGGCTACCGGGAGAGTCTCTTAACAGCTGTTGAAGACATTTCGGCTTCCGGGCGCTACACGGTAGAAGGGTACGAACCGGATACGTCTTCCCATAGCGCGGAAGTTTCCGTCTACAAAGACGGACAGCTGTACTTTACGCTGCGTGCCAGCAGCATAAAAGAATACGCAGACGACTCCGGCGTGAGCTACTCGGCGTTTCTTTTTGCGGCGGACGAAGAGAAGAACATGGTCCTGACAGGGATCAGCGTGGAACAGGACGCCATGAACGACGCCTGGATATTCTCCGGAAACCGTCTGGACGGCAGCAATATCCGCAAGGAAGCCTTCATGACGCGTTTCGGCTCCTATTCTCCCAGCGACACGTCGTATCCGTCTCTTGTGCAGGAGAAGGCGGACGCGCAGGACTGCTCCGTCTATGTGCTGAGCGTGGAAGTCAACGAACCGAAGCAGGAAGTACTTTCAGCCCGGATCCTGTCTGAAATTCACAGCCTGCGGACACTGCAGTACACGTTTACGTTTGATGACACCACGCAGAACTGCGTCCAGGTGAGCATCAGCAGCAAGGTGAGAGCAGATGAAATCCAGCAGTACTGGAACAAGCGGGACGAAGAGGCACAGCGCAGGACAAGCACGGCGCAGATGTCCGTGACATCGGGCACCGGCGTGCCGACAGAACCTGCTGAATTATCGGAATCTTCCGAAATTTCAGAACCCACCGAAACATCGGAGCCGTCCGGCGAGGAGGAAACCGCACCGGAAGCGGATGGCGGCACTGTTGAAGAAACGGCAGAAGAATAGAGATGAACGTAAAATGAAGCGGGGTGATGATTCACCCCGCTTCATCCATTTCGAATTTATAACCGACACCCCACACGGTCTGAATCGACCATCCGGGGCCGCCGGTTATTTTTTTGCGGATTTTCCGGATGTGTGTGTCGATGGTGCGGTAGTCACCGGCGTATTCGCGCCCCCAGATCTGATCCAGCAGCTGCTCGCGGCTGAATACCTGATTGGGGTGCGAGGCGAGGAAATACAGAAGCTCGATCTCCCGCGGAGAAAGATCAGCCGGCCGCCCCGCAAAAAGCACCTGATAGTTTTCCAGATTGATTTCAAGCTCCGGCAGGCTGATCCGCCTGTCACCGGTGCCGGTAACGGGCAGCTCCTGCGTGCGGGGAGACGTGCGCCGCAGGATGGCGGCGGTTCTTGCCGTCAACTCGCGGGTGTCAAATGGCTTGATAAGGTAATCATCGGCACCGGCAGAAAACGCGGCCAGCTTGTCGTCAATGCCGCCATTTGCGGTGATGACAAGGACCGGCACCTGGGATTTCAGCCGGATCCGGCGGATCAGGTCCGTCCCGTTCATGTCCGGCAGATTGAGCTCCATCGTGATGAGAGAAGGCTTTTCCTTCTGCAGGAAGGTGAGCGCTTCTTCGCCCGAAAAGGCCGGCACGGCGCGCAGTCCCTCCCGGTTCAGGGAAGAGACGATCAACGAAGACATGTCGCCGTCATGTTCCACGACGAGAATTTCATTTGCCAAACCGCCCATCCGGCACTCCTTTCCGTCCCGCCTCAAAGGCTCACAATTGTCACGCCCGCGTCGCCTTCGCCCGGCTTGCCGATGCGGTAGCCGCGTATATACCCCAGCCCGTCAAGCCAGTTCCAGATGCCGGCGCGCAGCGCGCCCGTGCCCTTTCCGTGGACGATGCGCACCTCGCGCAGGCCGGCCAGACTTGCGCTGTCCAGATATTTGGACAGCCGGCTGACGGCTTCGTCCACCGTCATGCCGATCACATTGATCTCAGAGGAGACATTCTGCGACGCTTCCATGCGCAGAGCGCCAGTGTGCACCGCGGATTCCCGGTGCTTGCGCAGCAGTTCCTCGTAGCGGTCCTTTGGCCGCTTTTCCTGAACCTGCGGCGCCTTGTAGTTCTCCACCATGGCCACGTCGTCCGCCCGGACCGTCATCGTCATGGAACCGATCTGCACCTTCAGGCGGTTCTTCTTGTCCGGCGCCTGCGTCACATCGCCTTCAAGCCCCGAGGACAGGATCTTCACATGCACGCCGGGCTTGTAGTCTTCGGCCGGATGCCGGCGGATCTGCTCTTGTTCACCGTTCGCTGCCGGCTTTTTGTATTTCTCATTTTTCTTCAGCTTCTCGCGCAGGCCCTGGCGCGCCTTCTCCATCTCCCGCGCGTCGCCGCCGTGCTTGTTCAGCTCGCGGATCGACTCGTCAGCGTACGCCTTGGCGTCTGCCAGAATCTTTTCGGCGTTCTCATTGGCCCGCCGCAGAATCTTGTCCTTGCGCCGCGCGATCGCCTCCCGCTGAGCCCGCAGTTCCTCCTGCAGCTTCTCCGCCTCGGCCTTGTAGCGCGCCGCCTCCTCGTGCTCCTTCTCCACCTGACTGCGCGTGTTCTCCAGATCACTCAGCAGATCCTCAAACCGCACCTGGTCGTCTGAAAGCCGCTGCTTTGCATCGTCCAGAATCTCGTCCGGCAGCCCCAGCTTCTTAGAAATGGCAAATGCGTTGCTCTTCCCCGGAATCCCGATCAGCAGCCGGTACGTCGGCGCCAGCGTCTCGACGTCAAATTCACAGCAGGCATTGGTGATGTCCGGCTCGGAGAGCGCATAGGCCTTCAGTTCGCTGTAGTGCGTCGTGGCAATCGTCTCGATGCCGTCGTTGTGCAGCTTCGAAAGAATCGACATGGCAAGAGCCGCGCCCTCGGTCGGGTCCGTGCCCGCGCCGATCTCATCAAACAGAATCAGGCAGTGAGAATCCGCGGCCTTCAGGATATTGATCGTGTTGGTCATGTGGGC
>OMUP01000018.1 GCA_900314255.1 uncultured Lachnospiraceae bacterium
GGCACAGGCAGAAGAAGCTGCCATCGAGGCAAAGGAGAAAGAGGAGCAGAACCAGAGCGCATCGGATGTTCAGACACCGGGCACACAGGAGAAAGCAGACGGTAACGATACACCGAAGACTCCTGAATAACCAGAAAGCCAGACTGCAGTATTCAGATTAAAATCTTTGCACCGGGAAACGAACATCCGTTTCCTGGTGCTTTTTTCTGGTATCATACAGACAGGACAACACACGAAAGGAAGACTGGCGAATGGCGTTTACGCATCTTCATGTACATACGGCCTATTCTCTGCTGGACGGCGCCTGCCGCCCGGACGAGCTGGCAAAACGTGCAAAAGAACTGGGCTTTACATCGCTTGCCATCACCGATCACGGTGTCATGTACGGCGTGATCGAATTCTACGAGGCCTGCCGGAAAGAGGGAATCAAGCCGATTCTGGGCTGTGAGGTGTATGTGGCGCCGGGCTCCCGCTTTGACAAGAAACCCGGGGACAACGAAGCAAGATATTTCCATCTGGTTCTTCTGGCTGAAAACAATCAGGGATATGAGAATCTGATGAAGATCGTGTCCAGAGGCTTCACGGAAGGGTATTATTACAAACCGCGCGTGGATCTGGAGCTGCTGAAGCAGTACCACGAAGGCCTCATCGCGACGTCGGCGTGTCTGGCAGGAGAAGTGAGCCGGCACCTTTCCGTACGGGATTATAAAGGAGCAAAGGCGGCCGCCCTGCGCTACGAAGAGATCTTTGGCAGGGACAGTTTTTTCCTGGAACTGCAGGATCACGGCATGACACAGCAGCAGGGCGTCAACCAGCAGATGGTCCGTCTTTCGCGGGAGACTGGCATCGGGCTCATCGCCACCAACGATGTTCACTACATTTACCGGGAAGATACGGATGCGCACGATATCCTGCTCTGTATCCAGACGGGCAAGAAGCTCTCGGATACCGACCGGCTGCGGTACGAAGGCGGACAGTACTACCTGAAATCCGAGGAAGAAATGCGGAAGCTGTTTTCGTATGCGCCGGAAGCACTCGACAACACGGAGAAAATCGCGCAGCGCTGCAATGTGACAATCGACTTCGGTCACACAAAGGTCCCGAAGTACGAATATCCTCCGCAGTTTGCGGATTCGTATGAATATCTGAGAAGTCTGTGCCTGCAGGGGCTTAAAGAACGCTATCCGGACGGCGGACAGGAGATCCGGGACCGTTTTGAGTATGAGATCTCGGTCATCCGGAAGATGGGATATGTCGACTACTTTCTCATCGTCTGGGACTACATCAACTTCGCCAAAACGCACGGCATCAGTGTGGGGCCGGGACGGGGCAGCGCGGCGGGCAGCATCGTCGCGTATTGTCTTGGCATTACGGATATCGACCCGCTCAAATACAACCTGATTTTCGAGCGGTTCCTGAACCCGGAGCGCGTTTCGATGCCGGATATCGACGTGGACTTCGAGTACGAAAGAAGGCAGGAAGTCATCGACTACGTTGTCGGCAAATACGGCAAAGACCGCGTCAGTCAGATTGTGACGTTCGGGACGCTTGCGGCCCGGGCTGTCATCAAGGACGTCGGCCGCGTCATGGACATGCCGTACAGCAAGGTGGACGCCATCGCCAAGATGGTGCCGGGCCTTCCGAAAATGACGATTCAGAAGGCGATGGATCAGAACCCGGATTTCAAGCGCGCATACGATGAACAGCCGGAGGTGCACGCGCTGATCGACCGCTGCCGCAGGCTCGAAGGACTTCCTCGCCACGCCTCGATTCACGCGGCCGGAATCCTGATCTGCGACAAGCCGGTTGAGTCATATGTACCGCTTGCCATCGGCGCCAACGGCGAGACCGTGGCGCAGTTTGAGATGACAACGCTGGAGAGGCTGGGGCTGCTCAAGATGGATTTCCTGGGCCTGCGCACACTGACGGTCATCCAGGACGCCGAGCGGTTCATCAGGCGGAAGCAGCCGGCATTTTCCATGGATCAGATCAGCTATACAGATCCGGAAACTTATGCGCTGATTGCGACGGGCCGCGATGAGGGGGTCTTTCAGCTGGAGAATCAGGGAATGCAGGGATTCATGCGGGAGCTGAAGCCGAGCTGCATCGAGGACCTGATTGCCGGAATTTCGCTCTACCGTCCGGGTCCGATGGATTTCATTCCGAAATATATCGAGGGCAAGAATCACCCGGAGAATATCACGTATCTTACGCCGCAGCTGGAGCCGATCTTAAAGCCTACATACGGCTGCATTGTCTACCAGGAGCAGGTCATGCAGATTGTGCGCGATCTGGCGGGCTACTCCTGGGGCCGCTCGGATCTGGTGCGCCGCGCCATGTCCAAGAAAAAGGCTGACGTGATGCAGAAAGAGCGCCAAAACTTCATATATGGAAATCCGGAAGAAAACGTCAGAGGATGCGTGGCAAATGGCATCAGCGAAAAAGTCGCCGGCCAGATTTTTGACGAGATGATCGACTTCGCCAACTATGCCTTCAACAAATCGCACGCAGCCTGTTACGCGGTGGTCGCGTACCGCACAGCCTGGCTCAAGACCCATCACCCGGTCGAGTTCTGGGCGGCGCAGATGACGAGCGTCGTGGACTTCCCGGGCAAGGTGGCCGGATACATTTACGCCTGCCGGCAGATGAATATCAGACTGCTCGCGCCGGACGTGAACACGTCCGAGTACGGGTTCATCCCGGAAAATGGTTCCATCCGCTTCGGATTTTCGGCGATCCGCGGCATGGGGCGTCCGACAATTTCAGCCCTGATCCGGGAAAGAAATCTGCGCGGGCCGTTCAAGTCTCTGCAGGATTTTGTGGACCGCATGGTGCGCCAGATCAACCGGCGGACGCTTGAAAACATGATTTTTGCCGGCGCATTTGACAGCCTGGGCGGCAAGAGAGAGCAGATGATCCGCGGATGTGCCGTCATCTTTGACAGCGCGGCGCGAAAGGAAAAGGACGCCGTCGACGGGCAGATGAGCCTCTTTGACATGGACAGCGTCGATCGCCGTGAGTTTGAAGAGGACTACAGCAAGGGGGCGGAGTATCCGAAGGCGGAACTGCTGGCCCACGAAAAGGAAGTGCTCGGCGTCTATGTATCCGGCCATCCGCTGGACGAGGACGCGCTCATGTGGAAGAAACACATCACGGCAAGGACGACGGATTTCGAGGCGCCGAAGGAAGGCGAGGACCCGGTGCTTTCCGACGGGCAGCGCGTCGTGATCGGCGGCATGGTCACGGGGCGCTCGGTCAAGCTGACGAAGAACAACACACAGATGTGCTATCTGACCATCGAGGATCTGGTCGGGACGGCCGAGGTGATCGTCTTTTCAAGGGATTACGCCCGGTACCGCCATATGATTGACTCGGCGGACAAGCTGTTCGTGGAGGGAAGTGTGTCGATGAACGCGGACGGGGAGGCAAAACTGCGCCTTTCCCGCGCCGTTCCGTTTGACCAGGTGCCGAAGATTCTCTGGATCCAGCTGCCCGACGAGGCGGCTTACCGGAAGGAAAAGGAAACGATTGCAAGCATGATTCCGCCGGGCGGCCGGGACAAAGTCCGCATCTACTGCCGGCGTGAAAAGCACACGGAAAAATGGCCCGACAGCGCCGGAACCGAAATCACGCCGGCGCTCATTGCAAGCCTTGCGGCGCGCTACGGAGAGGAAAATGTAAAATACACGTAAGCGGTCTGTGAAAAATTTATCAGGCTCTTGAAAGCCGTCATGAACTGTAATAAAATCATAAAGACGCAGAAATTAGAGCTTTGGAAGGCGGTCTGATTATGGCGAAAACGATAAAAACGATCGGGGTACTGACAAGCGGCGGTGATGCGCCGGGCATGAACGCGGCAATCCGCGCAGTTGTGCGGACCGGCATCGCAAGAGGTCTCAAGGTCAAGGGCATTCTTCAGGGCTACAACGGCCTGATCAACGATGAAGTCCGCGACATGGAGCGCAGTGATGTGTCGGATATCATCCAGCGCGGCGGTACCATTCTGTATACAGCACGAAGCATGGAATTCATGACGGAGGAAGGCCAGAAGAAGGCAGCGGATGTCTGCCACAAGGAAGGCATCGACGGCATGATCGTCATCGGCGGTGACGGTTCATTCCGCGGCGCCCAGAAACTTTCGCATTACGGAATCAACACCATCGGACTTCCGGGCACCATCGATCTGGATATTGCCTGCACCGACTATACCATCGGTTTTGATACAGCGGTGAACACCGCCCTGCAGGCCGTGGACAAGATCCGCGATACATCCACATCGCACGAGAGATGCTCCATCGTCGAGGTCATGGGCCGCAATGCCGGCTACATCGCTCTGTGGTGCGGTCTCGCATCCGGCGCCGAGGACATTCTTCTTCCGGAGAAATACGACAACAACGAGCAGGAACTCATCGATCACATCATTGAAGGCAGAAAGCGCGGCAAGAAACATCATCTGATCATCAACGCTGAGGGCATCGGCCACTCCAGCGGCATGGCCAGAAGAATCGAAGCGGCAACCGGCATCGAGACCCGCGCCACGATTCTGGGCTACATGCAGCGCGGCGGTTCGCCGACCTGCCTTGACCGTGTACGGGCTTCCATGATGGGCGCCTTCGCGGTCGACAGACTCCTGCAGGGCGTGACGGACCGCGTCGTCGGCTTCAGGGAAGGCAAAATTGTCGATTATGACATCGACGAGGCACTTGCCATGACCAAGACCATCGACGAGTACATGTTCGAGATCAGCAAAGTTCTCTCCCAGTAACAGCGGGCAGAAGAGAAACGAAGTGTTCAGGGAATCCGGCTTGTCAACTGGATTCCCTTTTTTCATGAAAGGAAGGCGCCATGATAACCTCGGCAAATGGCAGACAGGTCCGCCTTGTGGAGAAACTGAACCGCCAGGCAAAGGCCAGACGGGAAAACGGCCTTTTTGTGGTCGAAGGGCGCAAGGAAGCTTTAGAGGCACCGATCCCGCGCATCGAGGCGGTCTATTATACTGAAGCGGCCAGGGACGCGGCGGAGATACTCGTGAAAAAGGGACTGAATCCGGAAGCAGCCCGGGAAGTGGCGCCGGAGGTGTTCCGGAAGATGGCGGATACGCAGACACCTCAGGGAATCCTGGCGCTCGTGAAAATCCGGCATTCCTCCGTGGAGGAGCTTCTGAAGACTTCCGGCGGCATACCGCCGCTTTTCCTGATCCTCGAAGATCTGCAGGATCCGGGAAATGTCGGGACGATTCTGCGGATGTCCGAGGCGGCGGGGGTAACCGGCGTCATCGTCAGCCGGAACACAGCCGACATCTACAGTCCCAAGACCGTGCGCGCCACGATGGGTGCCATTTACCGGGTGCGGACTGCCGAGACAGAAGATGTGGCCGCGACACTGCGGGAACTCAACCAGAACGGTGTGCAGACCTGCGCCGCGTGGCTTCCGGGGAGCCTGTCCTACACGGAAGTGGACTACCGGAAGGCGACGGCATTTGTCATCGGAAATGAAGGAAACGGGCTTAAACAGGAGACGGCAGAAGCGGCCGGACTTCGTATCCGGATTCCGATGCAGGGCGGCGTGGAATCACTGAATGCGGCTGTCGCGGCGACGGTTCTCGCGTACGAGGCGGCGAGACAGCGTTTACTTTCCTGAAAAAATGACTTATCATCTTTATTATTGAGATCAGAAGGAGGATGGCGGTATGGTTGACCTTAAGGGAAGGGACTTTTTAACACTGCAGGATTTCACGCCGGAGGAGATTGAGTATCTTCTGGATTTCTCGGCAAAACTCAAAGAAATGAAGAGAAACGGGGTGCTCTGGCAGCCGCTTGTCGGGCGCAATGCTGCTCTGATTTTTGAGAAGACCAGTACGCGCACCCGCTGCTCGTTTGAGGTGGCAGCGCACGACATGGGCATGGCGACGACGTATCTGGCGGGCACTTCGCAGATCGGCAAGAAGGAGTCCATCGCGGACACAGCCTGCGTGCTGACGACAATGTTCGACGGCATCGAGTACCGCGGATACGGACAGGAGATCGTCGAGGAACTGGCGAAGCACGCGACGGTTCCGGTATGGAACGGTCTGACCAATGAATTCCATCCGACCCAGCTGCTGGCGGATATGCAGACCATCAGAGAGAAGCTGGGACGCCTCAAAGGTGTCAACGTCACGTATTTCGGCGATGCGCGCTACAACATGGGCAATTCCTGGATGGTTGCTGCTTCCAAGATGGGACTGAACTTCACGGCCTGCGCTCCGAAGAAGTACTTCCCGGATCCGGCGCTTGTGAAGAAGTGTGAAGGCTGGGCGAAGGAAAGCGGCGGTTCGATCCGGCTGACCGAAAGCGTTTCGGAGGCTGTGAAGGACTGTGATGTTCTGTACACGGATGTCTGGGTTTCCATGGGCGAGCCGGATGAAATCTGGGCGGAGCGGATTCACGATCTGAAGCCGTACCAGGTGACGAAGGAAATGCTCGACGCTGCTGCTGACGATGCGATCTTCATGCACTGCCTGCCGGCGTTCCATGACCGCCATACCAAGATCGGCGAGCAGATGTATGAGAAGTTCGGCATCGGCGAGATGGAAGTGACGGACGAGGCATTCCAGGATCCGCGTTCGGTTGTGTTCGACGAGGCCGAGAACCGCATGCACACCATCAAGGCGGTAATGGCCGCTACGCTTGGCGTTTATCCGGAACGCAGATAAATGAGCAGAAATACATATTACAATTCAAGAAAATACCGCAGGCTTGTCCGGACATTCTCCATCGTCCGGATAAGCCTGATGCTGCTGATTGTGGCAGGATTCATCGGAATCATCGCGACGAAAGGCACCATCGGGATGCTTTTCACAGGTGTCTTCGGACTGGGGGCACTGGAGAACGTTCTGGCCGGCATTCACGCGCTTGTCGATGAGAACAGACACTTCTCCGTGTGGACATTCATCGCCGCTGCAGTCTGTCTTCTGATGGCCTTCCTTTCCATCGGATTTTTCCGCAGCGGCGGATGGATCTGAGAAAGGCGGGAGATGACAAATGTCAGAAAACACGATAATCCGGCGTATTGTGCGCTTTGATGAGACAGATTCGACCAATATCCGGGCAGCAGCAGCCGCAGAAAACGGCGAGCCGTCCGGCACACTTTTTACGGCCGATCTTCAGACGGCCGGAAAGGGGCGGCGCGGCCGTTCGTGGGTTGTGGAGAAGGGAACGTCCATCACGATGTCGCTGCTGCTGCGCCCGGCTTTCGCGGCGGACAAGGCGTCGCAGATGACACTGCTGGCAGCGATGGCCATCACTGAAAGCGTGCAGAAAATCCTGCACGAAGTGTGCGGGAAGGATGCGCCTGCCTGTCAGATCAAATGGCCGAATGATGTTCTCATCGGGGATAAAAAGATCTGCGGCATCCTGACGGAGATGCACACCTGCCCGGACGGTTCGTACTACGTCATCATCGGCATGGGAATCAACGTGAACACGACGAAATTCGCTCCGCAGCTTACCGGCCGGGCGACATCGCTTAAAATCGCGACGGGAAAAACCTTTGACCGCGACAGGCTGACGGAGCTTTTCGGAGAGAGTTTCCTGCGGTTTTACCGCGCCTTTGAGAAGGCGGGGGATGTCTCGGAAATCACCGCCGATTATGACCGGATGCTGGTGAACAGAAACCGTCAGGTCAGAATTGAGGGAACACAGGAAAAACTGACAGGGACCGCCCTGGGAATCAGCTCAGACGGCGAACTTCTTGTCAGAACACAGGACGGAACGGTGCGCGCCGTGCGCTCCGGAGAAGTTTCCGTCAGAGGAATTTACGGGTATGTTTGACGAAAAAGCGGGAAGCGAGATCATCGACGGCAAAGAATATGTCGTGCTGTGCGTCTCCAACTCCTACGAGAAAAAATTTTATCTGAATCCGAACTTTGACAATCTTCCGAAGAAGGTCAAGCAGGAGCTCAAGGCGGTCTGTGTGATCGCCACGACGGAGAGCGGCGGCATCCTTCTGATGGAATATGATCCGGAGGGAAATCTTCTGATCCGCACGGAGGCCGACGAAGGCGACATCATGTTCGACGAGATCAGCGCCGGACTGTACGTGTCGAAAATTCAGCACGAAAACAGAGAGCTGCTGGAAGAACTGGAACTGTACTACAAAGTGTTCTTTCTGCATCAGGGGATCGACTCGTGAAGCCGGTGATTTTAAACGGCAGTCTGAAGCTTGATTTTCCGGTGGGACTTGGCCCGATGGCAGGCGTCACGGACTCTGTCTTCCGCCGCCTCTGCCGCCGGCAGGGCTGCGGCTTCCTGTACACGGAAATGGTGAGCGCCAAGGCAGTTCTTTACGGCAACCGAGGAACAGATGCACTTCTGGCGTATGAGCCGGAAGAACAGCCTCTGGGCGTCCAGCTTTTTGGCAGCGATCCGGACATCCTGGCGGAGATTGCCAGGCGCATGGAGGACCGGGGCTTTTCATTCATCGACGTGAACATGGGATGCCCGGTTCCCAAAATCGTGAAAAATGGCGAAGGCTCCGCCCTGATGAAGGATCCGGTGCTGGTCGGACGAATCGTTGAAAAAATGGCCGGGGCGGTGAAAATTCCGGTGACGGTCAAAATCCGGGCCGGTTTTTCTCCGGACAATCTCAATGCGCCGGAAGTCGCCTACGCGGCCCAGGAATCCGGGGCTGCGGCCGTGGCCGTGCACGGGAGGACAAGAGAACAGTACTACTCCGGGAAAGCTGATTACACTGTCATCCGCCGGGTCAAAGAGCGTGTGCACATTCCGGTGTTTGGAAACGGAGATGTGACGGATGGCCCGTCGGCTGCCAGACTGCTCGCAGAGACCGGCTGCGACGGGATTCTTGTCGCCCGGGCGGCCAGAGGCAATCCGTGGATCTTCGGCGAGATCCGGGAGTATCTTGAAACCGGCAGACAGCTTCCGAAACCGACGGTGCAGGAGCGCTGCCGCATGATGCTGCTGCACGCACAGATGCTCACCGAAGAAAAGGGAGAATACATCGGCATCCGCGAGATGCGCAAAAACTTCGGATGGTATACCGCCGGAATCCGCGGCGCTTCAAGACTGCGGGCCGAGGCAAATCAGATCGAGACGCTCGCGCAGATGCAGGAAATGGTGAAGCGGCTGATGACGTGAACGATTGACAGGATTCATCTTTTGCTGTAAACTCAATTAAATATGGGCGTTTATGCCCGGTGATGCCGGGAAACGCCTGTATCTACGGATAAACCGTTCATGCGGTATGGAGGAAGAAAAAGGGCATGGAAGAGAATCAGACCGAAAAGCATATGCTGACACAAGCCGGCTACGACAAGAAACAGAAGGAGCTGGAGTGGCGCAAGGTTGAATACCGCAAGGAAATTGCCAATAAACTGAAGGAAGCCAGAGAACAGGGAGACCTTTCCGAGAACGCCGAGTACGATGCCGCCAAGGATGAGCAGCGCGACAACGAGGCGATGATCGCACAGCTGGAAGAAGAACTTGCCAACAGCGTGGTCATCAAGGAAGATGGCCGCACCGGCAAGAAGACGGTTCACATGCAGAGCCGTGTTCAGATTCTGGACGTGGAGCTCGATGAGGAGCTGGACTACACGCTGGTTGGTTCGGCGGAAGCAGACATCATGAACAACCTGATTTCCAACGAATCTCCGCTGGGTGCTGCAATTCTCGGCCACAAGGCAGGCGACACAGTCATCGTGGATGCTCCGGCAGGGCAGCTTCCGTACAAGATTCTCGCGGTATACAACGAGTAAACAGCAGGAAATTCAAACAACCGAAGGCAGCTTCAGATCCATGGAACGCTGCCTTTTTAAATGGCAGACAGTGTGCCGGATCTGATTCCGGCCGATCACGAGGAAACTATGGCAGAACAGAAGGCAAATGAGAAAAAGCAGCAGGTCGATGAAAACGAGCAGATCCGCAACCGTGTGGAGAAGTTCAAGGCTCTGCAGGCAGAGGGCAAGGACCCGTTTGTAATCACAAAGTATGATGTGACGAATCACACCACTGACATTACCGGCAATTTCGAAGCGATGGAAGGCAAGGAAGTCAGCCTGGCCGGCCGTCTCATGCAGAAGCGTGTGATGGGCAAAGCTTCCTTCGGCAACATCTCCGATCTGAAGGGCAACATCCAGATCTACGCTTCAAGAGACTCTCTTGGCGATGAGCCGTACAAGGCTTTCAAGAAGCTTGACATCGGCGATGTCATCGGCGTGAAGGGTACCGTATTCAAGACACAGAAGGGCGAGATTTCTATCCACTGCTCCGAAGTGACGCTTCTTGCCAAGTGCTTCCGCGTTCTGCCGGAGAAGTTCCACGGCCTCAAGGACACCGACCTGAGATACCGCCAGAGATATGTCGACCTGATGATGAATCAGGATGTGAAGGAGACATTTGTCAAGAGAAGCGCGATCATCCGCGAGATCAGACGGTTTCTGGATGAGAGGGGCTTTATGGAAGTCGAGACGCCGATGCTCGTGGAAAATGCCGGCGGCGCCGCGGCCCGTCCGTTTGTGACGCATTACAACGCGCTCGACGAGGACCGGAAGCTGCGTATTTCGCTGGAGCTGTACCTGAAGCGCCTGATCGTCGGCGGCATGGAGAGAGTCTATGAGATCGGCCGTGTGTTCCGCAATGAGGGCGTGGACACAAAGCACAATCCGGAATTCACGCTGATGGAGCTGTATCAGGCATACACGGATTACTACGGCATGATGGAGCTCACCGAGTCGCTGTTCCGCGATCTGGCACAGAAGGTATGCGGCTCCACGACGATTCAATACGGCGACACCGAGATCGATCTTGGCAAGCCTTTCCGCCGCATGACGATGACCGAGGCGGTCAAGGAGCTCGCCGACGTTGACTTTGACGAGGTAAAGACGGATGAAGAGGCCAAGGATCTTGCGAAGGAGCGCGGCATTGAGTTCGAGGACCGCCACAAGAAGGGCGATATCCTGAACCTGTTCTTTGATACATACTGCGAAGAGAAGATGATTCAGCCGACATTTATCATGGATCACCCGATCGAGATTTCCCCGCTGACCAAGAAGCATCCGGATGACCCGGGCAAGGTTCAGCGTTTCGAGCTGTACATCAACGGCTGGGAGATGTGCAACGCGTACTCCGAGCTGAATGACCCGATTGACCAGCGGGAGCGCTTCGCGGCGCAGGACGCGCTGGCAGCGGCCGGCGACGAGGAAGCCAATCACACCGATGAGGACTTCCTGAACGCCCTCGCCTACGGCATGCCACCGACAGGCGG
>OMUP01000027.1 GCA_900314255.1 uncultured Lachnospiraceae bacterium
GAGAGGGAGTACGTACGATGTGGGGAGCAATTAATTCAGTACTGAACGCCATCGACGATTATGTGTGGGGCGTGCCGCTTATGGTTCTGATTTTATCAGGCGGCATCCTGCTTACCATCCGCCTGAGGTTCATTCAGGTCCGGAGACTGCCGCTGGCGTTTCACTACATTTTCCATGGTGAGAAGGGAGCAAACGGCGAGGTCTCGAGCTTTCAGGCTCTGTGTACCGCGCTTTCCGCGACAATCGGAACCGGCAATATCGTCGGCGTCGCGACGGCTGTCGTGGCCGGCGGCCCGGGCGCTCTGTTCTGGATGATTCTGGCCGCGTTTTTCGGCACGGCGACCAAGTTCACGGAGTGCATGCTCGCGGTCAAGTACCGCAAGATCGATGAGAACGGCCACGCGCTGGGCGGCCCGTTCCGCTACATCGAGCAGGGCATGGGACCGAAGTGGAAGTGGATGGCGAAACTTTTTGCCTTCTTCGGCGTGCTCGTCGGCCTTTTCGGCATCGGAACATTCAGCCAGGTAAATGGTATCGTTTCTGCCGTCAAGAATTTCTTCGACCCGAATGTAGCGCATCCGGTTGAGATTCCAGGGATCGGATCTTATTCTCCGGTTGTCATCGTCGCATCGCTGATTCTTGCCATCTGCGTGGCGCTGGTTGTCATCGGCGGCCTGCACCGCATCGCGAAAGTTGCAGAAGTTGTCGTTCCGTTCATGGCAATTCTGTATTTTGCTTTCGCTATTCTGCTGATTCTCTTCAACATCACCGAGATTCCGGCTGCGTTTGTGACCATTGTCAAGGCTGCGTTTAATCCGAGAGCTGTGACCGGCGGCGTTGTCGGCTCGATGCTCGTTGCCATGCAGAAAGGTATCGCCCGCGGTATTTTCTCGAATGAAGCTGGACTTGGCTCCGCGCCGATCGCCGCTGCAACCGCTCAGACCAAGGAGCCGGTGCGCCAGGGCCTTGTAAGCATGACCGGTACGTTCATCGACACGATCATTATCTGCAACCTGACCGGTCTTTCCATCGTCCTTACCGGCGCCTGGAACCAGGGCCTGGAAGGCGTTGCCGTCACCGACTACGCGTTCCGCAACGGCCTGCCGATCAATCCGCAGATTTCTTCCTTTATCCTGATGATCTGCCTCGTATTCTTCGCCTTCACGACGATCCTCGGCTGGGACGTGTACTCCGAGAGATGCCTTGAGTATCTCACAAACGGCAAGATGAAGGCTGTCAAGGTATTCCGCTGGATCTATATTCTGGCTGTATTCATCGGACCGTACATGACCGTTTCCGCGGTATGGACGATCGCCGATATCGTAAATGGTCTCATGGCTATTCCGAACATGATCGCCCTCTTTGCTCTGAACGGTGTTGCCGTAAAAGAAGTCAGGGACTACTTCGGGAAGGGCAAACATCTGAAGGAAAACGACTGACGAGGGAGCTATGAGCAGGACAGGCCTGGTTCTTGAAGGAGGCGCGATGCGCGGCATGTTTACGGCCGGCGTCATCGATGTCCTCCTGGAAAATGATGTCACATTCGACGGTGCCATCGGTGTTTCCGCCGGAGCGGTCTTCGGGTGCAATATCAAATCGAAGCAGATCGGACGGGCGATCCGCTACAACAAGAGGTTCTGCCAAGATTGGCACTACGGGTCGCTTAAATCCCTGATTCTCACCGGAGATCTTTACGACGCGGACTTCTGCTATGAACAGCTGCCGTACGAACTGGATCCGTTTGACCTGAAAACCTATCAGGCCAATCCGATGCATTTCTACATCACTGCGACAGACGCTAAAACCGGTAATCCGGTTTACCGCGACCTGAAAGAGGGCGGCGGCATCGACATGGAATGGTTCCGGGCGTCGGCGACAATGCCGATTGTCTCAAAGCCGGTAAAGATCCTCGGCGGGGCGTATCTTGACGGCGGAATCAGTGATTCCATTCCGCTCACCTTCATGGAAAAGTCGGGATACGATGTAAATGTCGTCGTTCTGACGCAGCCGGAAGGATACCGCAAGGAGCCGGTAAAGCACGAAGAGGCGCTGCGCGCGGCACTGTTCCGGTATCCGGCGGTGGCGGAAAGACTGATCTGCCGCCACGCGCTTTACAACAGCGAGCTGGATCATGTGTTCCGGGAACGGGACGCGGGGAAGACCTGGGTCATCGCGCCGCCGGAGCCGCTTGCTATCGGATCGGTGACAAGAGATCCGAATGAACTCGAGCGCGTCTATCAGATCGGGCGCAAGACGATGCAGGGACAGCTGGAAGGCATGCTGGAATTCCTGCGCTGAAAATAATAATAAGTTCTGCTTCAGGCAGAGAGAAACCGGGCTGTGTACAGGTAAGGCCGGATGCGCGAAAAGCATCCGCTCTTCCCGCAGAAACAGCCCGGTTTTATGGTATAATCAAATATACAAATTTACGGGAGATGTAAAGAAATGAACAGCAATGAGGTCAGAATTTTCGAGACCAAGGAGCGCGTTCTGGCTGACAATGATGCGGCCGCTGCTCAGGTCAGAAACCGTATGCAGGATAAGAACTGTCTTTTTGTCAATCTGATGTCTTCACCCGGCGCCGGCAAGACAACGACGATCGTGCGGACACTCGAAGAACTGAAGAAAATAAAACCAGATCTGAAGACCGGCGTCATGGAAGCAGACGTGGACAGTGACGTGGACGCGCGCACCGTGTCAGAAGCAGGAGCAGAGGCAGTTCAGCTGCACACCGGCGGAAGCTGCCATATGGACGCGGACATGACCTGGCGCGGGCTCACGGCCATGAAGCCGGAAGGTCTGGATCTCATCATTCTGGAGAATGTCGGAAATCTGGTGTGCCCGGCTGAATTTGACGTGGGCGCGGACTGCCGCGTGATGATTCTGTCGGTCCCGGAAGGGGACGACAAGCCGCTCAAATATCCGCTGATGTTCACGGTGAGCGACGTGCTGCTGGTCAACAAAATCGACACGGCGCCGGTCTTTGACTTTGATTTTGATGCGCTTGAAAAGCGGGTTCACGACCTGAACCCGGACATGAAGATCTTTCCGGTCTGCGCAAAAACGGGCGAAGGCTTTGCGCCGTGGATCCAGTGGCTTTCGGAAAAGATCGCAGAAAAACAGGGAAAGTGAGCAGACGGAGAATATATGAAGGTTATTGAACTGAATGAATCGGTGACGGAGAGCAACGACAGGGACGCACAGGAACTTTCCGCGCAGCTGACTAAAAAAGGAATTCTTCTTGTCAATCTGATGTCCTCGCCTGGTTCCGGCAAGACGACGCTGCTGAAGCGGATTGCGGCGGATTTTGACGGAAATCCGAAGATGGCGGTCCTGGAGGCGGATATTGCGTCAGACGTGGACGCCGTGCGCATGGAGGAGGCCGGTGTCATCAGCGTACAGGCTCACACGGATGGCATGTGCCACATGGATGCCGGCATGACGCGCCGCGGACTGGAAGCCATGGATCTTGACGGCGTGGACGTGGTATTCCTGGAAAATGTCGGTAATCTCATCTGCCCGGCAGAATTTGCCACAGGGGCGCAGAAGAGCGTGATGATTCTGTCGGTCCCGGAGGGGGATGACAAGCCGCTCAAGTATCCGCTGATGTTCACGGAAAGCGATGCGCTGGTGATCACCAAGACGGACGCGATGCCGTACTTTGACTTTGACATGAAGAAGTGTGAAGAGCGCGTGAGAAGACTGAATCCGGACATCCGGATCTTTCCGGTCAGCGCGAAGACAGGGGAAGGCATGGCGGCGCTGGAAGACTGGGTGCGGTCTGCTCTGTCGTCTCTGAAGAACAAAACGTAAATTTTACTCGGACGGAGGAAAGCGCCCATGAATACTCAGAAAAACAGAATGACCAACGGCTGGGACTTTGTGCAGGCAAAGGACTACAAGCCGTCCGATCCGGAAAAGGCAAAACTCATCATCCGGCTCGGCTGCATGATCACCGACCGCGTGGTTCCGAAGCTCACGCACACGATGACGTATGACGACCCGGAATACTGGATGCTCGACGAAGTGCTGACGAAGGAAGAGGCAAAGTTCATGCTGAACTTCGGCAAGACGAGAGTGAGCTTCGATATTCCGGCGCTCGCTGCGAAAAACAGCATGAGCGAGGAGCACACGAAAAAGCTCGTCGATCATCTGCTCTGGATCGGCGCGCTCGAGAGCAACCGCGAGACGCCGGATCATCACATGCAGTATGATGTTCCGATTTTTGTCCCCGGCATCGCCGAGTTCATGATGATGCAGGACAAGCTGGTCGAGGAGCACCCGAAGCTTGCCACATTTTTCAACCTGATGACCCAGATGCCGTTGGAGAACGTGACGCCGATGGTTCCGCTTGGCGGCGCCGGCGTCGGCATGCATGTCATCCCGGTCGAAAAGGCCATCGAGAGCTGCAGCGAGGCGGTCAGCGTTGAGAAGCTCTCGCACTGGCTCGACAAATATGACAAATACTCGGTCGGCGTGTGCACCTGCCGCAGGCAGCAGGCGATGCGCCATGAAGGCTCGGGCGATGTGGAAGGCGAGTTCTGCATCGGTGTCGGCGACATGGCGGAGTACTGTGTGAGCCGCGGAACCGGACGCTACGTGAGCTACGACGAAGTCATGAAGATTCTGGAGCGCGGCGAGCGGCACGGCTTCGTGCATCAGATCACCAATATCGACGGTGAGGACAAGATCGTCGGCATCTGCAACTGCGCGCCGGGCGTGTGCAATGCGCTCCGTACTTCGCAGCTGTACAACACGCCCAATCTCTCCCGCAGCGCATACCGCGCACATGTGGAAAAGGACAAATGTGTCGCCTGCGGAAAGTGCGTGGAGGTCTGCCCGGTCGGCGCCGCAAAGCTCGGTCAGAAACTGTGCACGAAGGAAGGCGAAATCCGCTATCCGGTGAGTGAACTTCCGGACGGAAAGCACTGGAGTGCCGACAAGTGGAATATTCACTACCGCGAGGACGCGAAGATCAACTGCTATCCGACCGGCACGGCTCCCTGCAAGACGGCCTGCCCGGCCCATCTGGCGGTACAGGGCTATGTTCACATGGCCGGCGAGGGACGATACCGCGAGGCGCTGGAGCTCATCAAACAGGACAATCCGTTCCCGGCTGTGTGCGGTGCGATCTGCAACAGACGCTGCGAGGACGAGTGCACCCGCGGCACCATCGACCAGCCGATCGCGATCGACGAAATCAAGAAATTCATCGCCGCAAAGGAACTTGAGGAGAAGTACCGCTTTATCCCAGTGTGCGAGAAGGATGACGGCGGTATGTGGGGACCGGACTACCGCATGGCGGTGATCGGCGGCGGCCCGGCAGGCCTCTCCTGCGCGTACTATCTGCGCACCCGCGGCTACGACGTGACCGTATTTGAAAAAGAATCCCGCATGGGCGGTATGATGACAGGTGGCATCCCGAACTTCCGTCTTGAAAAGGAAATCGTGGACGCAGAAATCAGCATCCTGCAGGATATGGGCATTGAGTTTAAAACCGGCGTTGAGGTCGGAAAGGACGTGACCATCCCGCAGCTGCGGAGCCAGGGGTACAAGGCATTTTACATCGCCATCGGTCTGCAGGGCGGCCGGACTGCCGGTGTTCCGGGAGAATTTGCAGAAGGAATCCGCTCCGGAATCGATTTCCTGAAGGAAGTAAACCAGGGACAGGCAAAGCCGCTTACAGGCGATGTCGTCGTGATCGGCGGCGGCAATGTGGCGGTGGACGTGGCGCGCACGGCAGTCCGCCTCACCGACGGCAAGGTTACGATGATCTGCCTGGAAGGCGAGAATGAGATGCCGGCGGCTGACGATGAAGTGGCAGAAGCGAAGGAAGAAGGCATCACCGTCATGAACGGCTGGGGGCCGAAGGAATTTATCTCCGAAAACGGCCGCGTGAAGGGCATCATCTTCAAGCGCTGCACGCAGGTAAAAGACGAAAACGGCCGCTTCAGCCCGAAGTATGATGATGCACAGACCATCACGGTTTCCTGTGAAAATGTGCTGGAGGCTATCGGCCAGTCGGCGCAGTGGGGAAAGCTGCTGGAAGGCACGAAATGCACGACGAGGCGCGGCGGCACGATCGAGGTGGATCCGGTGACATTCCAGACCGAGGAGCCGGACATTTTCGCCGGCGGTGACATTCAGCACGGTGCCAGATTTGCCATCGACGCGATTGCGGAGGGCAAGAAGGCCTGCGAATCGATGCACCGGTTCGTGCACAAGGGGCAGTCGCTCACGATCGGCCGCGACCGGCGTGAATTCACGGCGCTTGACAAGAGCGACATCGTCGTCGAGAGCTATGACAACGCGAAGCGGCAGGTCCCGGGACGTAGGTTCGATGTGGCCGCGAAGTCCTTTGATGACGCGCGTCTTCCGCTCACCGAAGAACAGGTGAAGAAGGAGGCGTCCCGCTGCCTCGGGTGCGGCGCGACGACGGTGGACATCAACCGCTGCATCGGCTGTGGCCTGTGCACGACGCGCTGTGAATTCGACGCGATTCACCTGACCCGCGATCTGCCGGAGGCATCCCAGATGCGGCGCGCAGAGGACAAGATGAAGTATGTCCTGCCATATCAGGCGAAACGCGCCATGAAGATCATGCTTCGGAAAGGATGATTTCCGATGCATGAGATGGGAATCGTGCTTCATCTGGCGAAGACGCTGGAGGAGACGGCAAAGGAACAGAATATCATCAAGATCGCCCATGTGACGCTGGAGGTCGGCGAAGTGTCCGGGATCATCACCGATTATTTCTCCGACTGCTGGGATTATTTCAAGGGCCGCAGCGAACTGCTCAAAGACTCTGTGCTTGAAGTGGTCACCACACCGGCTGTCACATGGTGCGACAGCTGCAAAAGAACGTATCCGACCGTGAAATACGGGCGGACCTGCCCGTACTGCGGCAGCGGCGAAACCTGGCTGCTGTACGGCAATCAGTGTGTGATCCGCGACATCACCGCCGAAACGGCGGACGGGCGCGAAGGCGAGGCCGAGGGAGAAGCCGGCGATCTGCAGCAGGGATGAGAAAGTTTGACTGACCCGCTTTTTACGGAAAAACCGTGAAAAGCGGGTCTTTTTTATATTTCCATCTTTTCATGAGCACAGATGCGTTGTATAATATACACGAAAGTTAGAAATAACTAATACAAAGTAGACAAGCAATCAAAAGACTTCACCGGAAAAGGAGGGGTTCCCATGATAAATGGCAGTATTCATTCAGTTATTCTTATCGGCATGGCAGCGGTCATTGCTCTTCTCCTGCTGGCACTCTTTAACCGGGCAAAATGCTGGCTGCTGAATCTTTCGGAGAGGCACAGATCATAATACCAGGGCCCAGGGCCGGCATTATGATTTCCCTGGCCGGCGTGACGTGTCATCGGCATTCTGCAGAGCTATAGGCTGATCCTATGGCCCCGCATATTTTTTCGGTATTTTTATTAATCCGCCGTCTGTAGTATATTGTAAAGAAGTGCACGTATGCCGGGGCACCCCGGCGGAAAGAAGTGACGCCCATGGCAAATGCAGTGCCAAGACGGATAACAGATGACGGGACAGCCGCCTCCGTGCGGCTTACGGCAGCAGATCAGCCGGAAATTCTGCGCTATATCGGCTACAGCGGCCAGGTGATCGATGAAAGTCTGACGAAACAGATCGGGGACATCATTGAAAAACTGAACAGGGCGGCGGATCCGAAGCTGACAGCAGTTTTGTATACCTGCAAGACGGCCGGAAGCTGGCCGGATGCGCTCACATTTCTTGCCGGAGACGACATAAAAGCTCACTTGGCAGGGTGTCGTGAAATTCTTCTTATGGGCGCGACGATCGGGGCGGGGGTTGACCGCGCGATCCACATCGAGGAGGTGCGGGACGCGGTCGGAGCGCTGATCATGGATTCGGCCGGGAGTACTCTGATCGAGGCGGTGTGCGACAGCTTTGAGGCCGAGCTGAGGCGCCGGGCCGCAAAAGAAGGAAAGTTTCTGACGACCCGGTTTTCGCCCGGGTACGGCGATCTGCCGCTGGCGGTCCAGAACAGGTTCGGCGAGCTGATTGAGGCAAGGCGAATCGGACTCACGATCACGCCGGAACACATCATGGTGCCGAGAAAATCAGTGACGGCAATAATCGGGATCGCGGATCACCCGCTGCGCGCCAAGAAGCGGACCTGCGCCGACTGTAACATGCATGAGAGCTGCCGTTTCCGGAAAAACGGCGTCGTCTGCGGAGAATAAAGAGGAGAGAGACGTGTCAGAAAAAATCATCATTCTTGACGGCGGCATGGGGACCATGCTGCAGGCGGCGGGGCTGCAGCCCGGCGAACATCCGGAGGTCTTCGGATTTCACCACCCGGAAGTCGTGAAACAGATACACAGAAAATATATCGCCGCAGGATCGTCGGTCATTTATGCCAATACCTTCGGCGCCAACCCGAAGAAGCTGGCCGGGCAGGAGATCGATACAAGGTCGGCGGTTCTCTCTGCAGTGCGCACGGCAAAGAAAGCGGCAGAAGAATTAGCTGCAGGCGGACGCAGGGCGGCCGTTGCGCTTGACGTCGGGCCGATCGGCGAACTGCTCGCGCCGCTCGGCACGGTTTCATTTGAAGAAGCATACGATGCGTACAAGGAAGAGATGCTGGCCGGGCAGGAAGCCGGGGCGGACCTTGTCGTGATCGAGACTTTTACGGACCTGCTTGACGCGAAGGCCGCGGTACTGGCTGCAAAGGAAAACACTAATCTTCCGGTATGGGTCACGATGACATTCGAGGAATCCGGAAGGACGTTTACGGGAACGAAGCTCGGTGCTTTCGCGATGACCATGGAAGGCCTTGGAGTCGACGCGCTTGGCATCAACTGTTCGCTCGGACCCGCGGAGATTCTGCCGCTTGCCGGGGAACTCGCCGAGTGGACGAATCTGCCTCTGATCATCAAGCCGAATGCCGGCCTGCCGGATCCGGAGACGGGAGAATACCGCCTTGACGCAGCAAAATTCGCGGAGCAGATGCGCGGGTTTGAGCATCTTCCCCTCATCGCCATGGGCGGATGCTGCGGAACAAGCCCGGCGTACATCCGGAATCTCGCCGGGAATCTTGACGCGGACGGCATCGCGTGTGTGGCGTTCGGGGAAAATCCGGCTGAAGAAATCAACAAGGGCAGACGTCCGGCGCGCCGCGGCATCTGTTCGTCAACGGATATCTGCGAATTCGGCGGAGTGCGGGTCATCGGCGAGCGGGTCAACCCGACCGGCAAGAAGAAATTCCAGCAGGCACTTCTGGAGCACAACATCGACTACATCTGTCAGATCGCGCTGGCCGAGGAAGAGGCCGGGGCGGATATTCTGGATGTCAACGTCGGCGTGCCCGGCGGCGACGAAAAAGCTCTGATGGTGGAAGTCGTGAAAGCGCTTCAGGGCGTCGTGTCTCTTCCACTGCAGATTGACTCCGGCGACGCTTCGGTCGTGGAAGCGGCACTGCGGGTATACGCGGGGCGGCCTCTTGTGAACTCCGTCACAGCCGATGACGCAAGGCTTGACGCGTTTCTGCCGGTGCTCAAAAAATACGGCGCGGCGGTGGTCGGCCTGTGTCTGAACGAAAACGGCATCCCGCAGACTGCGGAAGGCCGCGTGGACAATGCGAAATACATCTGCAAGCGTGTGACGGAGGCCGGCATCCCGAAAGAGGACATCCTGATCGACTGCCTGACGCTGACGGTATCCGCCCAGCAGGATCAGGCGAAGGCAACGCTTGATGCGCTGCAGCGGGTACACGATGAGCTCGGCCTTCATGCCTGTCTCGGCGTGAGCAACATTTCCTTCGGTCTCCCGGCAAGAAGCCACATCAATGAGAATTTCCTGATTCAGGCCATGCGCTGCGGTCTGGATTTCCCGATTATAAACCCGAACATCCTGACGCTGATGGATGCGGTTGCCTCATTCAAGGTCCTGTCCGGCGAGGATACGAACTGCGAGGCTTACATCGCCCGTTTCGCAAACCGTCAGGAGACGGTATCCGTGAAAACGGCACCGGCAGGCGGCCCTGCTGCTGCAAAGGCGGCCGGCGCCAATCAGGCAGGCACACAGCAGTCATCGCTGACCATCGAGGACGCTGTGGTGAAAGGCCTCAAGGGCGAGACGAGAACTCTGGCGGAAAAGCTGCTTGAGACGCACACCGAAGAAGAGGTGATCAACGACTACCTGATCCCGGCGCTCGACAAGGTGGGCGACCTGTACGAAAAGCAGATCATCTTCCTGCCGCAGCTCATCAGCTCGGCCAATGCGGCGACGGCAGCATTTGACATGATCAAAGAACGGATCGCTTCAAAAGGCAGCGGGCAGATTTCAGGCGGAACGATTGTGATCTGTACGGTGAAAGGCGACATTCACGACATCGGCAAGAATATCGTGAAGGTGATCCTGGAGAATTACGGATTTAAGATGATCGACCTGGGACGCGACGTTCCGAAAGAAAGAGTCGTGCAGGCTGTGAAAGAGAATGGCGCGGGGCTCGTCGGGCTGTCTGCGCTGATGACAACCACCCTGCCGGCGATGGAAGATACGATCCGCGCGGTGCATGAGCAGTGCCCGGGCGTGCCGGTATTTGTCGGCGGTGCGGTGCTGACGCCCGAGTACGCGCAGAAAATGGGCGCCGACTTTTACACGGCGGACGCCAGAGCCTCCGTGGAAGTGGCAAAGAAAATCTTCGGCAAATGACAGGACATTGTATGACGACAACGAGAGAGTTCTTAAGCAAAAACCGGATCCTTTTTGACGGCGCGTTCGGGACATACTTCGCCCAGATCACGCACGGGCAGACGGAGAACTGTGAACTTGCCAATTTGAATCTGCCGCAGACGGTTGCCCGGATCCACCGGGAGTACATCGAGGCAGGGGCCAATGCCATAAAGACCAATACATTTGCCGCGTATCCGGATCTCTGCGGCGGTGCAGAGAATCAGAAAAAAATTATCCGTGCGGCGGTGGCTCTTGCGCGGGAGGAAGCGGACAAAGCGGACGGCGAAGTCCGCGTATTTGCAGACCTCGGGCCTGCGCCCGGCGAAAGCAGGCAGCAGAAGACAGACAGCTATATTCAGGCAGCGTCCCTGTTTCTTGACGAAGGGATCACAGATTTTGTGTTTGAGACGCAGGCGGAGGAAGACGGCCTGCTTCCTGCGGTCCGGGAGATCCGAAAGCGCGAGAAGGAGAGCTTCATCGTGGTATCCTTCGGCGTGCTGCCGGACGGGTATTCCCCGAAGGGCATTTATTACCGGACCCTGATTCTGGATATGCTCTCATCAGGTCTTGTGGACGCGGCGGGGCTCAACTGCGTGGTAAATGCCGGAAATATGCGCCGGCTTCTTGCCGCGCTTCCTTCCGGACTCCTTGCCCGCACGTGCGCGATGCCCAACGCCGGCTATCCGGTGGTGCGCGGTTTTCACACATATTACGGTGGAAACGCGCCGTACTTTGCAAGAGAGACCGGAGAGATCGCAGATCTCGGAGTCCGGATTCTCGGCGGCTGCTGCGGCACAACACCGCAGTACATCCGGGCGCTTTCAAAGGTCCTTTCTGAAAGACCGGCGGAGGAGATTGATGCCGACACTCTTTGGACTCTGCCTGAGAGCACGGATGTGCAGAAAAATAAGTCCGGTGCGCAGGCCGTTTCATCCAACCGGCTGAAAAAGAAGCTTTCCGCCGGAAAAAAGGTCATTGCCGTCGAACTGGATTCTCCGAAGAATGCCGATCTGAGCACATTCATGGAGGAGGCCGGGAGGCTTAAGAAGGCCGGCGTGGATACGATTACGATCGCGGACTGCCCGATTGCACAGGCGCGGCTTGACGCCTCGCTTCTGGCATGTAAGGTAAAGCAGGAGCTCGATCTGGATGTGATTCCGCACATGACCTGCCGCGACCGCAACATCAATGCCTCCAAGGCGCTGCTTCTCGGCGACCATGCAAATGGCATCCGCAACGTTCTCATTATCACCGGTGACCCGATTCCGACGGCCGCCAGGGATGAGGTGAAGTCGGTGTATCAGTTCAATTCCCGGCAGATGATCGGGTACGTTCATTCTCTGAATGACTCGGATTTCCAGGATGATCCGTTCCTGATTTTTGCTGCTCTGAATGTCAATGCGAAGAATTTTGACCGGGAGCTGGAACGCGCCAGAAAAAAGCTGCAGCAGGGAGCAGCCGGATTCCTCACACAGCCGGCGCTTTCTTCTGCGGCGGTTGAAAATCTTAAAAAAACCCGGCAGGCCATGCCGGAAGCGTATATTCTGGGCGGTCTGTACCCGGTAATCAGTGAGAGAAATGCCCGGTTCATGAACGAGGAAGTCAACGGCATCGAAGTGCCGGAGGAAATGATTGCGGCGTACCACGGGGCGGACCGGGAAGAAGGCGAAAAAATAGGCCGCAGGTTCACGGATGAACTCTGCGGCCGGATTCTGCCATTTGTCGATGGTATTTATCTGATGACGCCGTTCCACCGGATAGGCCTGATGGAGAAAATTGTCGGCGACATTCGGGAGATGCTGTAATTCTCAGGCATTCGCCATGGCGAGCATCGCTTCTTTGAGGATCTTCTCGTTCTGCTCAAAGCGGTCGAGCGGGAGGAACTCATCGGGCAGATGCTCGACTTCCGGATCGCCCGGGAACATAGCGCCGAATGCCAGGCAGTTCGGGATGGACTTGGCGTACGTGCCGCCGCCGATGCACATCGGCTCACTCATGTCGCCGGTCTCTTTCCGGTACACCGAGAGCAGCAGCTGCACGAACGGGCTGTCTTCCGGAACGTACAGCGCGTTTTCCTGCATGATAGTCTTTCCGCTCCAGCCAGCGGCCTCAAATACAGCCTGCACCTTCGGCTGGCAGTCTTCTTTGCGGAATGTGACCGGATACCGGTAGTTGAGCGTCACGCTGATATGGCTTTCACTGCCATCCATCACGCCCCAGTTGTTGACGAGCCATCCGGACACGTCATCGTGCAGATCGACGCCGAATCCTTCGCCGTGGTACTGCGCACCTATTTTTTCTGACAGGAAGGTGATAACGTCCTTTGCTTCGCCTTCAAACGGAAGCTTCGCGAGATAATTCACGAGAAGTCCGTTGGCATTGATTCCCTTTTCCGGCATGGAACCGTGGGCGGATCTGCCTTCCGCGCGGATGCAGACGTTTGCGCCGGCCGGGGCTTTTTCGCTCTTTTCATAGGAAATCGTGATGCGGTCGGCTTTCGGGAATTCAAATCCTTCCGGCGCTGCGATCCATGCTTCTGCTGAGGCCGGAGCCACATTAAACGCGGTTCCGCCGTGAATGGAGAGAATCTTCAGACTTCCGCTCTGCGTGTAGTCCCGCTCGTAGGTCTCGACGAGAATTCCTTTTTCGCCGTTGATCAGCGGGTAGCAGGCGTCCGGCGTGATGCCCATGACCGGGATTTCGCCGCCATTTTCCTTGTAATACTCCATGTCCTCGCAGCCCGTCTCTTCGTTGACGCCGAAGACGACCCGGATCCGGCGCTTAAGCGCAGCCCCGGACTCTTTGATGTCCCGCAGGGCAAACAGAGCCTCAATGACCGGTCCCTTGTCATCCGCCGTCCCGCGGCCGTAGATCTTGCCGTCTTTCACAACGCCCTCATACGGCGGAACGCTCCAGCCTTCGCCTTCCGGCACGACGTCCAGATGCCCGAGCACCATGACCATCTCGTCACCGCTGCCGTACTCTGCGTACCCGCAGTGATTGCTCATGTTGACCGTTTTAAATCCCATCTCGTCCGCGATCTTCAGCGCCTCACCAAGTGCCGCGGCCGGCCCCGGCCCGTACGGCTTTCCCGGCTCCGCCGCTTCCTGTACACTCCGGATCCGGATCACTCGTCTCAGCGTCTCGATGCGCTCATTCATATCTGTCATTTCAGAATTCCTTTCCGGCATTTCATATGGCAAATGCCTGCTGATACCCGTCTATTATACCCCATTGTGCGGCAGGTGGGGGAATTTAGCTTTCCAGGCGCTCGCCAGTCATCGGAAACAAGCTTCTTGTGATTTCCGATGACGATTTGGGACTTGCCTGACCGGGCGGATCACCGGAAATAAGCTTGTTTTGATTTTCGATGACGATTTGAGCCTGAATTGCCCGTCTGGAGCACCGGAAATCCTGCTCACTTTATTTCCGATGACACTTTATCCCGGAACAGCCTGCCAGTGTCATCGGTCCAGCTTGTTTCATCAATTCCGTTGACACCCTGCGCGCTGGCAGCACGTCCGGCGCATCGGAAACAAGCTTATTC
>OMUP01000019.1 GCA_900314255.1 uncultured Lachnospiraceae bacterium
TATCAGGCGGATTATCTTGAGTTACCTTTAAAATACCCAACATACAACGAGCAAATTTGGTCTTCACATATTTTAGGCAGGCATTAGCTTCTGATTCTGAATCAAAACAGCCAATACTAATAAAGGACTCAGTGTGGCCGATGACGGGTTGGCCGATGACGGGTGTAGTTAACACTTCCCCCAATGCACCAGAGCCATTAGATTTTGGAACAAAAACCTTCCATTTATCAAGATTATCAACTTGATTTACATAATCACGGCGAATATACTGATATGTTCTTTGATTAGCAGTTCTTCCGAATATTTTAATATATTCATACTTATCCTGTGGTTTATCTTTATAAAAGACAAATGGTAATAAATCCATAATATTAGTAGACATATCATAACGATGTCCCTTGCTCAAATACTTCTCTGCCTCAGGATAATCTTGATGTAATTTTTCTGTTATACGATAGGACGTTCTGGAATAAACAATCTGGCTGAACTCCTTGAAATCTTCTCTGTCTTTGACTTTCTTTAAAATCCAGTCAAGTTCCTTAAATGGTTTGAATACACCGATTTTCCCAAAGTCTTGATTCTTATCACGATAGGTTATGACAATCCCGCCTTTAATATCTGTATTGGCGAAAATTTCATTGCTCTTTGCTTCATACATAACAATCTTCAAATGAGGATCATTCAACATTTCCTCATTCCATTTTTTTGGGGTGCTTCCCGCGCCAAAAAGATAGCGTGCAGGTGTTATCAGACTGACACGGTCCGAAAGCTTATAGGCTAAATCGGTAAACAAATTATACAAAGGAGCTTTAAAGGTATCATTATCCCCTTTGCTGGTATCCTGATAAGGGGGATTCCCTATCACTGCATCAAACTTCATTTGCTTCCCAAACCCTTTCTTAACTTTTTCAACGCTTTCCGGAATACTCTTCTTTAACGAATCCACCAAGCCATCGATGTACTTCACATTCATTTTCCAATTATGATAGCCAGCGAGGGTCCGTTCTGTAATCACTTTCGCCATAGGAGTTTTGGCAATGACATAAATATTATTGGCCAAAATGTTCTCCCAAAGAGCCTGCTCATCCTGGAGGGTAAACTTCCCCGCCATCTGATCATTCATTTTTTTGAAAGCCTGATAATAAAGGCTGGCCGTTTCAAACAGGGGATACAGTCCGGTCTTTGAATTGATTTCCAGGATATGGGCATCTGGATGGAACACGTGATCCGTTAGATCTGTCTGAATCCAATGTGCAGCATTATTTCCTTTTTCCGTGGTGTAATGGTACTCCTTATCATAGAATGACAATCCACCAAAAACTTTTCCTACGTGCATATTGACTACACGCCAGGGAGTCAGAACCGTTTCTTTATCCGGATTGCGGAAATGGGCAAAAATATCGGCAATTTCTTCGGTTCGGTCCAACGGATCGTCATTGTCGATGTTTTTCACCCGTCCCCGGATGATATGGCCTGCCTCAATAAACACTTCCGGATCGTAATACTTTAAAAATTTCCTGAACAATGCCTTGTCCACGCCTGCCGGCATGAATTCAGCCCAGGATTTATCGTCCACATGATTGATAAAGTCTTCTATGGAAACATCATCGGAAAAATCCACATCCAGGCCATAGATCATCAACGGGATACGAATGGATACACCCCGTAAAACCGATCTTAAAGTTCGACTCTGTTTTCTAAGCTCCCGCAGTTTTGCAAGGGCGGCTTCTTCTTCCGGCGTCCTATCTTTCTTATTCTTTTTTCTGCCCCGTTCCGCTGTATCCCGTTCTTCCTCACTCATTCCCTGTTTATTGACGGGAATGGTTATTTTGCCTTTTTCTTTTTTCGTCGTCCCTACAATGCCTTTCAACCGGTTAAAGTCATTGATATCCACATCTTTCAGCTGCAGCAGATCATCACTGTAAATGGAATCATCATCAAACCCGGTACGCACAGCTTTTTCCGCATAAGCCCGTTTCAGCTGTCGCAGCATTTCGTCCACAGGGAATTCTTTCATCCCATTTCCAGATTCTCCAATGATAGGTAAGAAATTCAGCAGTTTCCCCATTTCCTTTTTCTGTTCACCAGTCACCTTTTTCCCAAGGCCAGAATGGAGGCGAGAAGAATCTGCCATAACCGTCAACGCCCGATCCGGAGCGAAATCAAACACATAGCAATTGGTCTTCATTCCCAGGACCTTATCAGAAAACGGTGTTTGTGCCCGAAAGGCTGCCTGGAGATACTGCATGGAGCTGTTGGTATTGGATAAGAAAATAACGGCCGTCCATTCTTTAATATTGACCCCAGCGGTCAGTTTCCGGACCGTAAGGGTAATGGTCTTCGTTTTCGAAGGTTCTTTGGTAATTGCGTTCCTGACCCGTTCCAAGTCACTTGCGCTGGCTTCCCCTTCCGTATCGCCATTATCTACCGCATTGATGATGGTATATTCCATACCAAACACAGGATGTTCTTCCATCATCTTCTTCATGGCTGTGGCGGCCTTGATACTGGGCAGAAGCCACAGGGTATGGCGCAGCTCATCGCGAAATTCCCTGGTGGAAAAAGGATAGTAGGTGGTTTTGCTTGGCCGGGTAATATTATCCAAAAACTGCTGGACGTATTTTTTATAGACAAATTCCCCTGCATCGTTTACCCGGAAAAACTCATGAAAATTAAAAGACTTGTCGGTTACATCAATAAATCGGCTATCTTTGAATTCATTTTTGATTTCAAAGGTAAACATATTGACTCGGGGCAGTCCTTCATATGGGTTTGGTTCCCCAGGGTGTTCCTCCGGCCATTTTTCTTTGGCTTCCTGTTCCATCACATAGTCCCAGGTATAGACCTGATCCGGATCATATTCATCCAGCAGGTTAAAGGGAGTCCCAGAAAGTTCCAATAAACAGGTATTTTTTTTCTTTACCCCATCAATTACCTTCTGTGCCAGTTCCGTCTGGGTTCCCTCATGCGCTTCATCGATGATTACCAGGTCCCAGGAAATCTCCGCCACCAGTTGATTCTTATCCGCTACAATTCCCCCAAAGATTTTTGATCCCCGTAAATCCTGGAGGCTGGCAAAATAGACAAATGGTTTGTCAGCCTGGTAGAGGCTTTCAAGAGTTTCTCCCTTGGTTTGTGACCCATAAGAATATCCAGCCGCACTCATTCCAATTTTATTGAAATCTTCAAACCAGCTGTCGCTGACTACCGGCCGATGGGTCATAATCAGTACTTTTTTGTACTGCATTTCTTTAATCAACTGCAGGGAAGCAAGGGTTTTGCCAAAACGCATTTTGGCATTCCACAGCATCTCTTTCTTATGTTTGAAAACATCTTTGGTCCGTTCGATGGCATCCCGTTGCTCGGGCCGAAGGACAATCGTATTGGCGGCAGAAGGGGTTGCCACATCAATACTGTTTCTTCCTTCTTTTACAGCAGCAATGGCTTTTTTGACCGTTTCTACATCGGTTTCAAACCATTCGTTTCCTTCTGTCAAAGAAGTCTTCTTCACATTGGACCGTTCCAGCACATTGTGCACATCATAATCCCGGAACCAGGTATTGTCTTTTCGGCAGGCCAGTTCAACCCATTGAAGATCAAAAGGAACCCCTGCTGTTGTCATATATTGAGAAATCCTTCGGCTGGCGAACTTCCGCAAATCTTCGCTGTTGGCGCGTCCATCAATATCGAATCTATTGACCGAAGCATCTCCAATTTTCTCAAGCCCTTTATATCTTGGCCATTCATTTTTAGAATTGTCTGCTGTCTGGACATAAATCAACTTCCGTTCAATGGCTCCAAACAAAGACTGTTTGCCCTCGGGTGGGTTGTACGGCTGAACCTTGACATTCGGATTGTCATAATGCCGAACATACCAGAGAAACAGTTGATACAGAGCAACAAGAGCAGCTCTGCCTTTATCCTGGGGAATTTCAATCATTGTGTGAGCCGTCTTATTGCCAAGGCCCTTCAGATTGTAAAACAGATCCATCATCCGTGAATCGAACCCACAGCATTTCATCAAATTCAGGTTTTCTGCAAATGTGCTGGTACCAACCGGAGTACGTTTTTCCCGTTGCAAAATATCTTTTGTCAGCTGTTCAGCGATTTTCCGCGCAGATGTGAGTTCTTCTGTAAAAAATCCCAAAGAATACAATCTTTCCAGATTCAGTAAATTTTTATAATAGACGGCATATTTTTGATAGCCAGATAAAAATTCAAAACTGCTTTGACTCATAATCAATTACCCCTCTTTAATATTCATCATCAGTGAACTAAAGACTGAAAAACCATGGATTGTTTACTGCGCCAGTCCATAATGCGGCAATTGGGCTTTGCTTCTTTTTGGTCAGTTGTAAAATGAACTTGAACAGTTAATCAAAAAATAAAAATCCA
>OMUP01000107.1 GCA_900314255.1 uncultured Lachnospiraceae bacterium
TAAACAAGTCATTTCCGGCTGAAACCGCGCCGGACGCACAGGCGCCGGGCCATTTCTGCTTTCCGGCCGCCTCGGCGGCGATGACCCAGTCGGACATGACAATGCCTTCAAAGCCCCACTCGTCCCGCAGGATTCCCTCCAGAAGCTCCCGCGTCTGCGAAGTGTGCTCGCCGTTCAGCAGATTGTAAGACGTCATAACAGCCGCCGGAGCTGCCTGCCGCACCGCGATCTCAAAGCCGCGCAGATACATGTCGCGAAGCGCCCGTTCACTTACAAGAGAGTTGCTGTTCATCCGGTTTGTCTCCTGGTTATTGCAGCAGAAATGCTTGATCGTCACGCCGCAGCCCGGGTGCTCCTGCACGCCTTCCGTGATCGCAGCCGCCATGATGCCGCTGACCAGCGGGTCCTCGGAGTAATACTCAAAATTGCGGCCGCAGAGCGGATTTCTGTGCAGATTCATCGCCGGCGCCAGCCACAGATGCACGCCGAAGCGCTCCATCTCTTCGCCCACCAGCGAGCCGGCCATCCGCGCCACGATGGGGCTGAAGCTCTGCGCGATGGCGCTTCCGATCGGGATCGCCGTGCAGTACTGCGTCATCACCTCGCCGGTGTACGCCTCTCGCTCCCTGGCGCTTCTCTCTACTGCCTGCGCGAAGGGACCGCCCAACATTTCTGCCATACCATCCAGCATACCGGGTGCGAGGGAGAACAGGCTTCCGTCCGCCCGCTTCCCGACCCGCGCGTTCAGGCGCAGTCCGGCCGGTCCGTCTGCCATGACAAGTCCCTGAGGACTGTCTCCAGCCGGATCCGGTCTTGTCTGCCCGGCCGCGCCGCTCACCTTGGTGCCGGCGTCACCGATCACACCCTTGCCTGAGTTTTCTGAATATGCGCCGACACACAGCTTCGCAAGCTGTTCATCTGTAAGACTCTTGGCCGCCTCTCTGGCCTCAGGCAGAATTCCATCCGGGAAATCATGGCTGATCTCCTGGAAGTCCTCCGGAGCCACCTGTAAGCGAACCGTGCCCTCCGGAATTTCACCCGCAGGCCGCTTCTTCGGCCTGAAATCCGTGAAATCCGGCTTGCGGGAAAGCGGCGTCACCCGCTCAATGACCGCATTCCCGGTCAGCGTCACCACACCGGCAGTTTCCGTGTCGCGGCTGTTCACGCCGACGCGCAGCACGTAGTCCCCGGCCTCCAGCACTCTCGCATGGCGGCGCTCATCGTAACCGGCCAGCTGCGAAAAGTCAAAGGAAAGGCGCACGTCCTCCTCTTCCTGCGGCAGCAGCCGCGCCGTCTTGGCAAATGCTGCAAGCGTCTGATACGGCTGGTCCAGCTGTCCCTGCGGAAGCGAAACATACAGCTGCACCACTTCCTTGCCGGCATGGGCTCCGGTGTTTTTTACATTTGTCAGGACCGAAACTCTTGTTTTCGTGCAGCCCACATCTGCCACTTTCACATCAAATGACGTGTAGGACAGGCCGTAGCCGAACGGGAAAAGCGGCTTTTTGCCGAGCGTGTCAAACCAGCGGTAGCCGACGTAAATGCCTTCCTTGTAGCGTGTGTCGTCCGGATCTGCAAAATTCCCGGCGTCCGGATAGTCTGTATAGCGCGCCCAGGTGTCGGCCAGATGGCCGGACGGATACGCCTTTCCAAGCAGCACATCGGCCAGCGAATCCCCGACAGTGCATCCCGGCTGAGACAGCAGCAGTATATTCTGCACATCCATCACAGGACTCAGATCCACGACGCCGCCGACATTCAGAACCAGCACGAAGTTTTTATACCTGGCGCTGGCTGCCCGGATATCGCGCACTTCCGTGTCTGAAAGCTCGAAATCGCCCTTTTCCTCCGTGCGGTCCGTTCCTTCTCCGCACAGCCTTGCCAGCACATACACACCGGTGTCGCCTTCGCCGTCGATCGGGAAATTGTACTCCGGCTCCTTCATGACCGCGCCGAATGCCGCCATCCAGCTCCCGCTCTCCTGCACCTTGCGCTTTGTTTCCGCTGCAAACTCCTGCTGCGTCTTCTGCAGCACTGCGTCATATTCGTCCAGCCACTGTTTCGTCGTAATGGTGAAACCGGCCTGCTCGAGCCCCTGCTCGATCGTCGGATAATACCGGCTGTTCACATCTCCGGACCCGGTGCCGCCTTTCCGTGTATGACGTGCTCCGTTCCCGTACAGGGCCAGATCGCCGAGGTCCCGCAGCGGCAGACGCCCGTCCGTCTTAAGAAGCACCATGCACTCCGGCGCCATTCGTCTCACGTCGGCAATATGTTCCTTTTCATACTGTTGAACTTGAACTTCCTTCTCCATCAATCACACCTCACAGACAAGAAACGTTATATTTAAATGTACGATGCGCCGTGCGGTCTGTCACCTCCGGCACTGTTATCACCATCTTACTACAACGCACAAAAAAAGCACAGAAAAGCCTTTTCAAGCTCTCTGTGCCAATATAAAAATGCCGGTAACCGGGATCGAACCGGTACGGGTATTGCTACCCACGGGATTTTAAGTCCCGGGCGTCTGCCAATTCCGCCACACCGGCGTACTAAATTATAATACCATACTGCTGCAGCCTCAGGCAAGTGAGATGCCCCAAAGCAATAAAAAAATGGGACCAATAGGGCTCGAACCTATGACCCTCTGCTTGTAAGGCAGATGCTCTCCCAGCTGAGCTATAATCCCAAACAAAAGCGACCCGGATGGGGTTCGAACCCATGACCTCCGCCGTGACAGGGCGGCGCTCTAACCAGCTGAGCCACCAGGCCATATTCACTTGACAAATGGACCCTCGGGGACTCGAACCCAGGACCGACCGGTTATGAGCCGGCTGCTCTAACCGACTGAGCTAAGGGTCCGCGATTGATCCGTTCTAAAAATCCGGACACAGTGACTCCAACGGGACTCGAACCCATGTTACCTCCGTGAAAGGGAGGTGTCTTAACCACTTGACCATGGAGCCATTAAATTCAGCAAAAATTGCCTTCAGCTCCCCGAGTAGGGCTCGAACCTACAACACCTCGGTTAACAGCCGAGTGCTCTACCATTGAGCTATCGAGGAATGTATCCTCAGTATATCACATACTTCGGATTTCTTTAAGGAAACTTTTCTTCCTGTTCCCTCAAAACTGCATATGTTCCATATCCTATCCATTTACCTTCCCGCGTTTCTGATTAAGCCCTCGACCTATTAGTACTGCTCCGCTTCATGCCTCACGG
>OMUP01000078.1 GCA_900314255.1 uncultured Lachnospiraceae bacterium
ACCACGCCGGTGACCACACAGTCGGAAAGAGAGTCCACGGCCGCGGCCGAAACAGCCGTGCTTCCGATTTTATCGCCGGTGCTGCGGTAGAAATGGGCCATCCAGAACTTGACGGCGATGGAGACGGCCAGCACGGCAAAGACAACGGCAGAAGTCTGGGGCGGCTCGCTTCCGGTCAGAATGTCGGAGGCGGAGGAGCGCAGCAGGTCAAAGCCGGCCAGAAGAATGATGACCGAGATCAGAAGGCCCGTGATGTACTCGAACCGGCCGTGCCCGAGCGGGTGCTCTTCGTCGGCCGGCTTCATGGAAAGACGGAAGCCGTACATCGTGAGCAGAGACGAGCCGGCGTCGGTCAGGTTGTTGACGGCGTCCGACACAATGGACATTGAGTGGGACAGAAGTCCCGCACTCAGTTTGAAAAGAAACAGCAGGCAGTTGAGCACAATGCCGGTGATACCGGCTTTCTGACCGGCCTTTGCCCGCATCTGTTTTTGGTTTTTAAAATCCGGTTCAGACATCGTAAATCCCTCCGGGGTAATACCGCTCCCGTTATCAGAACAATGCCACATTATACCATTTCCGGGCGCCTGCGGGCTAGGGGATCTGTTTCCTTTTCCTTCCCGGAGCGTGTTATAATTCTGGTATGATTTGCGTGAAGAGGATACATGAAAGAGAGGAATGAAAGCATGCAGAACGCGTTTCTGGATCGTGTGAGCTGTGAGTCGCAGGGAATTCCCAGCATGGCGGTTGTGGACATGCTCATGGCGCTTGAGGAGAAGAATGTTCCGATTCATTCATTTCTTCTGATGCGGCACACTTCCCTGGTGGCGGAAGTTTACTATGCGCCGTATACGCAGACGACGCCGCACAGGATGTTCAGTGTCACGAAATCCTTCGTGTCGCTGGCCATCGGCCTGCTCGTGGCGGATGGGCGAATCCGCCTGAGCGACCCGATCGCCCGGTATTTCCCGGAGTTTTTTCCGGCTTCCGGGCCGTTCCCGTATCTGGGCGAGCTGACAATCCGGCAGATGCTTTCGATGCGGACCTGCTTTGATACAACGACTTACAAGGCCCCGGGTGTCACCAACTGGGTCGGATCTTTCTTTACCACCCGGCCGGATCACCGCCCGGGCATGAACTTCCATTACGACACAGGCTCGACGCATGTGCTGGGCGCGCTGGTCGAAAAGCTGACCGGTCAGCCGCTGATCGAATTCCTGCGCGGCCGTTTCTTGAACCGTCTCGGTGCCGGCAAGGATGCTTACATCCTCACGGACCCGCAGGGCGTTTCCATGGGCGGATCCGGCCTGATGATGACGCCGCGGAGCCTGCTGCGCGTCCTGTGGGTCGTGTCCCACGGCGGCCGGGATGAGGACGGCGTACAGCTTCTGCCGCCGGACTATCTGAAGACGGCGGTGCGCAAGCATGCGGATACATTTGCCACGGGAAAAGTGGAAGAAGAGAAGCAGGGGTACGGCTGGCAGTTCTGGCGGTTCACGCACGGGGCGTTCGGCATGTACGGCATGGGCGGACAGCTCGCGGTGTGCTGGCCGGACCAGGACCTGCTGATGGTCACGACGGCGGACACGCAGGGACTGGCTGGTGATCAGCAGCTGATTTTTGACGCGTTCTACGAATATGTCTGGCCGCGGCTTCACGACGAACCGCTCCCGGAGGCACCCACGGCAGCGGCATCGCTGGAGCACTTTGCCGCGACGCGGCATCTGATCAGCCTTCCCGGCGCCACGTCCGACTCCTATACGGACAGCATCAACGGCCGCAGCTGGAAGGCGGACCCGAACCCATGCGGCATCACGAAGTTCGGACTTTCCTTCGGCGATGGTGCCGGCGTGTTCACGTATGAGAACGAAACGGGAGAGCACAGTCTTGTCTTTTCATTCGGTGAAAACACAGTCCAGAATTTCCCGGGATACGGTCAGCGATGCGCGGTGAGCGCCGGCTGGCACGACCCGCATGTGCTTCTCATCCGGGCGCAGATCGTCGATACGAGCATCGGCAGCGTCACGTTCGTATTTTCGTTCAACCGGGAAAAAGATGTGACTGTCTTCGTCCACAAGGTCGAAGAGACGATGTTCAACGAATATGAAGGCACCTTCTCCGCAAAGCTTGCGCCGCTGCCAGGGCAGTAAGCTTTGCGGCGGGCGCGCGGCCTGCGCCTGTCAGATCCAGCCGCCGTCAAGCGTGATCACCTGCCCGGTGAGATACGCCGGCGCCTGAATCAGCGCGAGCACAGCCTGCGCCACTTCTTCCGGCCGGCACATCCGGCCGGCTGGGATTTCTTCTGCGAGTCCGCGCAGAGCTTCCTCTCCGAAGACAGCGTTCATTTCCGTGTCCACAGCGCCGCACGCGATGGCGTTGACGGCGATGCCGCTTGGCGCCAGCTCTTTTCCGAGCGCTTTCGTGAGGGCGTTCACGGCGCCCTTTGTGGCGGAATACGCCACTTCGCAGCTTCCGCCGACATTGCCCCACACGGAAGAAATGTTGATGATGCGGCCCGCCTTGCGGTGGATCATCGACGGCAGAAGCGCGTGGCACATCGTGTACACGGACCCGATGTTGGTGTCCGTGATCCGTCTCCACTCCTGCGGACTCAGATCCTGAAACAGGCCGACGATGCTGATGCCGGCGTTGTTGACCAGCACATCCGCCTGACCGAACGCCTCAAGAACCTCCCTGGCAAATGCCGACCCCTCCTCATAATCGGACAAATCAGCTCTGCAGGCCAGCACCCGCGGCGATCCGGCCGCAAGGGCTTTTTCTTTTACATTATTCAGCTTCTGTATATTTTCGCGGCAGCACAGCCCGAGAGAGTACCCCTCTTTGGCCAGGGCCAGCGCCACCGCCTTTCCGATCCCTCTGGAAGCCCCGGTGACGACGGCTGTTTTTTCCACAGCGCTTGTTTCTTCTGCCATGATTTTCCTCCTCGTGATTATGCCTAAACTATACTCAAAAAAGCATTACAATGCAACTGCTGAAAAATTCAGCATTTATGCGGATTTCGAACATTTTTTCTATTCTTTCCGGCTTTTCATTGACATTTACATAATTGTGCAATATATACAAAAATTCCGGGAAATTGAAACTATACAGACGCAATGACTGCGGAGGCCGTGGACAGAATGTGGACGCCGCAGCCCCCGTAGAATGAGTTTTCAACCGAGTTTTCCACTTTTTCCACATCCGTGGGGAGGTGAAAAAGTGGAAAATGGGAAAACCGGTGTGGATGGCTCAAATTTGTTCAAAACGGAAAATCTTTGAAAGATGTTTACAAGGCCTTGACAGGGACTTTATATATGTGCATGGAAAAGTCGGGAACACTGTCAGGAAAGAAAAGACGCGTAAGAACTTACAAGTGCGGAAATATGCGCCTTTCCGGCATGTGAACCAGTCGTTAATCTGCTTGTTTATGCAGTCTGATGTGATATAATATATTCACAGTTAACGTGAAAGGAGTGTGACATCATGAGGTTTATCATTACTGGAAGAAACATTGACGTCACGGAAGGGCTTCGCAATGCAGTAGAGAGCAAGCTCGGAAAGCTGGACAGATTCTTCGCGCCGGAGACGGAAGTACACGTGACACTTTCCGTGACCCGGGGAGATCAGAAGATCGAGGTTACGATCCCGGTGAAGGGTAAAATCATCCGCGCCGAGGAGACCAGCTCTGACATGTATGTCTCGATAGATCTGGTGGAGGAGGTCATTGAGAGACAGCTCAAGAGATATAAGAACAAGATCATCGACAGACAGCAGAACGCCGAGGATTTCCGCGAGGAATACATCGAGAAGGAATATGCTGACGAACAGGATGATGTGAAGATTATCCGCACCAAGAAGTTCGCCATCAAGCCGATGGATCCGGAAGAGGCCTGCGTTCAGATGGAACTGCTCGGCCACAACTTCTTCGTCTTCTACAACGGTGAGACCGATGAGGTAAATGTGGTATACAAGAGAAAGGGCGGCACGTACGGCCTGATTGAGCCGGAACTTGACTGAAGCTGTATACAAAATTTGATTTCTGAGATGACGTGCGCGGGGCAGATGTATAAGCCCCGTGCCCATTCAGACAGAAGCAGGGCGTGTGAAAGACAAATCGTTTTTCACACGCCTTTTTTGAGCGCATAAGCCAGTGCCGAAGCGAAGAGC
>OMUP01000044.1 GCA_900314255.1 uncultured Lachnospiraceae bacterium
CGGCCGCGCCGAGCAGCAGGTCGAGGAGTACCTCGAGGCGGACGTAAAGCCGATGCTTGCGGCGCACAAGGATGAACTGGGCATGAAGGCAGACATCGAAGTCTGAGAATAAATCCAATACTATGCGGATATCGCGGCGCTCTTCCGGCAGTTTTCCCGGGGCGCCGCGGTGTTTTTTATATTGTTTTCGGGGGCGATAATGTATGATAAGTATAGAATTAGTCGTGAAAATTTGAATAAAGAAAGGAGGTTTCATGAAAAAATGGATACTTGTACTACCAGCAGCGGCCATAGCAGCCGTGATTCTTGCGGCGGTTTCCTGGCCTCGTCCTTCCGAAGACGCCTACGTGCAGCAAATCCGCGAGAAAAACGCGATTCTGCAGAGTGACATCTACTCGTATACGGGACATGAGGATGAAACGTCAGAAGCATCAGTTTTCATCTTCTCGGACGGAGCCTATAATCTGTATGTTTCTCATCCGGATCTCAAAGTATTTTCCATACGTGCTGCCGAAATGTAAAATGTAAATGGCGCGAATCTTACGGCCACGCAAGTGCAGGCAAAAGCGACTGCGGAAGGCTGGTTTATGAAACTGTTTCCGGAATCGCAGGAACTTGATACAGACGTTCGCGAAGCTGTTCAAGCTTACCTGGTGGAAGTGACCGAAAAGAAAGGCAGCATTCCCACCGGCAATACGGGCAGCTTTGAAGTCCGGGGTGCCGTTGAGCTGTCCAATGCTGACATTTTGTACAGTGAAAAAGAATTTACGCAGGGAGACGTGAAAGTCACAGAGGGGCAAGCCAGGCAGAACGCTCTGTCAGCCATGAATGAGCTCAACCGAAGCAATTACAAGGGCGTTCAGGAAATCAAGAACGCAAATCTGCAGAACGTCAACTGCAGACTGAAGGTAGTTAAGGACCGTATTTACTATCAGATTGAATTCACAGCGCTGGTCACGGCTGAAGATCAGAATTCTGAGGAAACCTATACTGTACAGATCGACGCCAGAGACGGAAAGTGCAAATCGATTGTAAATACCGCTCAGAATGGCTATGACAAATGGTGAGAGTTATTGATGGGATAAACATCATTCTGCCCCCCTTTGCCTGTGCTCGTGATTCTGCCCGCCGGCATGGAGACCGTTAGGAAAATTATCAGGGCCGCATTCAACACTTATTGCGGAAAGTGTTTGACGGTTGCTGGTGGAACGGGTACATTGGTGACAGCATTAAAAAGGTCTTCGAGGTCTTTTGTAAGATCCCTGCGGTAACACGCCGGGGTCTTCTATTTTTTATGGCAATGCTGTTGCTGACGCCGTGACTTGTCTCTGAACGTACGTCGACTTTGACTCGGTACTGACGGACTTCATGGCATGGATGGCTGAAAAAGATAATAAGCGAGTGATACCTTGAATCTGTCGTCTGACTCATTGAAACGAACCATAGAAATTGATATGCTGAATATAGATAGAAATCGTGAATCGAAAGCACCTGTTAAGCTGCTTTTAATTGGAAACTTTCATATCGCGGCATTGAATAGAAATGGAGTAACATATATTGAAAATACTTGACGAGTTCATCAACAATTGCTGTGAAGATGAAACAGAGAAAGAAGTTGTTCGGTTCGGAATTGATCGAATTAAAGTTCTCATAATCGACTTATTGATCACGTGTTTGGTCGGGATTATTTTAGGAGAGTTTCTTAGAACTGTCTTATTTCTGATTTGCATTTTGCCCTTGCGTCAAAATGCAGGAGGTTTTCATCTTAAAAGCAGGTGGACGTGTCTGGTATGTTCTTCTGGTGTTTTGATTTCTTCTGCTCTGATTTTAAAATATGTGAAAATTAATGAAACAGGTGCTCTTTTTGTAATTATTCTGGATGCACTTGTCCTTTTTGCTGTTGCACCAGTGGGCAATTGCAACAGGATTTTAGATGAAATCGAGAAAAAAGTTTATCGCCAAAGAACCAGATTTATTTGTGGTGTAGAAACACTGGTATTTTTATTACTCTTCATGAATGGAAAGAGCGAGTGGTATGAGATTTTCTGGCTTTCTGAAACAATCACAGGAACTTTAGTCGTAGTGGGAAAAGTTCAGGAAGCAAGGTGTGGGAGAGAGCAGATAAAATGTACAGAATAGGGATATGCGATGATGAGCGTGAGACGTGTGCGCATCTGGAGGCAGCAGTTTATCACTTCTTTAAGACGCGGGCCGAACGATGTGAAGCAGAGGTGTGGTATAATGCAGAATCCCTTTGCAGGGACATTTCTTCTTCTCATTTTCCAGGGCTTGATTTATTGCTTTTAGATATAGAATTGCCGGAACATAATGGTGTAACGGCAGGGCAATATATTCGTGAAAAACTTAATGATGATCAGATGAATATTGTCTATATCTCTCATAAAACAAGCTATGCGCTGGAATTATTTAAGACACATCCATATGATTTTCTGGTAAAACCGATAACTGATGATATGCTTTACGCTACGTTGACGAAATTACTTAAGCTCGAAGAAGTGCAGCATAAGAAATTTATATACCACAATAAACAAGCAGGATATTCGATTCCATATGGAGATATCCTGTATTTTTCCAGTAGGAATAAAACGATATTTATATACCAGCGAAATGGGGAGAAGGCTTCCTATAATGGCAAACTGAAAGATATATTAGGGACACTGCCGCATCAATTTATCTGTATTGGCAAGTCTTTCGTGATCAATATTAAATATATGAAGTCCTGGAAATATAACAGTGTGACATTGACAGACGGTACAGAGCTGAGTATTGCACAGTCAAGAAGAGCGGATTTTAAAAAGGCAATATTTGATTACGCCATGAGAAACGATTATTAATGTATACTTACAGATTCATTTTCATTTTAATAACGGAGCTGGTACGACTTGTTATAACGAGCCGGTTTGTGCCATGTTTTCTGGCACCATCTGAATCCCGATTTTTCAGCTTGCTGTCATATGCGGGTTCCCTATTTCTTACTTCGATTGCCTATATTTTTTTCAATTTAGCCTGGCTGAATCTGGCAAGCACGGCCCTTGGTTTGATTTTGATATCCGCAGCGTATTCCGGCAGTCTGAAAAAGAGAGCACAATTCGTTTTATTTGTTTTGTCGATCAGCTGCATTATCGACCTGTCTGTATATTCTCTGCTTGGGCCAACGTTTGATTATGAAGACTACTCGGAATCTGCCAGTATATTGTCATTATTGCTGCTACTTGCTGCACAGCTGATTGCGAGACGGATTTTGCCGGACAGCAATGAAAGAGAACTGACAAACAGGTACTGGTGGAGATACAGTATTACGTTGATAATTTGCATCACAGTATCGCTGGTCCTGTATACGGACAGGACCATTTCGCCGATGAGTCTTCTTATTGTCTGCGGAGGTTTCCTTGCTGTTAACCTGGTTATGCAATATATGCTTGATGGACTTGCAGCGGCTTCTGTTAATGAAACAGAGAATCTGGCATTAAAAGATCAGATGCGGGGATACGAAAGGGAAATATCTCTTCAGGAAATGAATCAGGAACGGATGCGGGCGTTCCGACATGACATTAAACATCATCTGGCAGAAATAAAAGCTCTTGCTGAACGTGGCGAAACAGATATGATTGCCGGGTATATTCGAAATATGGAAGATACTGTTAATGAATCTGAACAGCTTTGCAATTCTGGAAATATCGTTATTGATACAATATTAAACTTTATGCTGGCAAAAGCACAGGATAAAAATATACACGTGAACACAAAGATAGCCGTCCCAAAAGATATTGATATTTCGGCATTTGATATGAATATCATCCTGGGAAATCTTCTTGAAAATGCGATTGAAGCCAATTCACTGGTTCAAGAACCGCGAATTGATCTGAAAATACTCTACATAAATGAATCTTTGCTCATAGAGATTGATAATACGTATTCAAATCAAATTATTGTT
>OMUP01000147.1 GCA_900314255.1 uncultured Lachnospiraceae bacterium
ATTTCCGGTGACTCCATCACCTTCCAGCTGGCCAAAAGTCAGCAATAACAAGCTTGTTTACTCACTTTCGTTGATTCCACCGCCTGCTGGCTATCCAAAAATCAACGAAAACAAGCTAATTTCTCATTTTCGTTGATCCCAAGCCTTACGGCAAAATCCAGCAAAGTCAACATTGAAAGAAGGCAGCGAAGAAGCGCCTTGCATGACTCTTCTTCGCTGCCCATATTTTATAAATCAAACTTATTACTTCTCTCCCGGCATCTTCCAGCCGTGCTGGTCAGTGTGCAGGAGTTTCTCGGCCCGCTCGGAGAGCGGCTCGCCAAGATATTCCTGATAGCACTGGATGATGGCCGGATTTTCGTGCGACATGCGGTAAGTCATGTGCTGATCCTGCTTGTAGAGAGTCGGGGCGCGCAGCGGCGCCATCTCGGTGCCGTCGTGGATCGGCTGGCCGCCTCCGCCGACGCACCCTCCCGGGCAGGCCATGACTTCCACAAAATCATAGTGAACGCTGCCCTTGTCAAGCGCCATCAGCAGGTCATGCGCATTGCCGAGGCCGTTCACGACCGCGACTTTCAGCTTTGTGCCGGCAAGATCGTATTCCGCTTCTTTCCAGCCTTCCATGCCGCGGACAGCCTCAAACGTATGATCCAGGTCCGGATTTTTCCCGGTCACCTTCACGTAAGCCGTGCGCAGAGCCGCCTCCATCACGCCGCCGGTCGCTCCGAAAATGTTGCCGGCGCCGCTGCCGATGCCAAGCGGCGCATCCATCTCTTCTTCCGGCAGATCGTCCGGCACAATGTGGCACATGCGGATGAGCCGGGAAACTTCTCTTGTCGTGAGGACAATGTCCACGTCGGCGTTTCCGTCTTCATCCTGCATCGTCGGAAGCGCGCACTCCGCCTTTTTCGCAAGGCAGGGCATGATCGAGATGCTGCAGATCTTCTTCGGGTCTTTTCCGATCTTTTCGGCGAAATAGCTCTTGATCATTGCGCCGAACATCTGCTGCGGCGACTTCGAAGTCGAAATCTGATCGACGAACTGCGGAAAATGGCCCTTGCAGTAGCGCACCCAGCCCGGGCAGCAGGATGTGAACATCGGGAATTTTTCCGTATCTTTGTGTTTCAATCTTTCCAGCAGCTCTGAAGCCTCTTCCATGATCGTGAGATCTGCCGAGAAATCCGTGTCAAATACATAATCAACGCCCATCGTCCGAAGAGCAGCGCCGAGTCGCTTCACCGTAGCTTTCTCCGGTCTCATGCCAAACGGCTCGCCCCATCCGGCGCGCACAGACGGTGCAATCTGAACAACCGTCGTGATATCCGGATCATGAATCGCGCGAAGAACTTTTGCGGTATCATCCCGCTCCGAAAGCGCACCGACCGGACAGTGTGTGATGCACTGGCCGCAGAGAGCACATTCAGAATCTTCCAGGGAGTAGACATTTGTCACATCGACACTGGTCTGGGCACCTGTGTTGATGACGTCCCAGATGCCTGTCTTCTGCACTTTTTCGCAGACCTGCACGCAGCGCATGCACTTGATGCACTTCTGGTTGTCGCGGATCAGCGGAAAATCCGAAGGTTTCTTCGGCTTCGGCAGATGCTGCGGATACGGATTGTCCAGAATGTTCAGGTCGCTCGAGATTTCCTGCAGACGGCAGTTTCCGCTGCGCACGCAGGTCGTGCAGGACGTGTTGTGCTCCGAAAGAATCAGCTGCACGTTGGTTCTCCGGCCGTTGAGCGCCTTCGCGGAGTTGGTGTGGATCACCATGCCGTCGTCGACTTTGTTGTTGCAGGCGGTGAAGAGACGGTCGTACCCCTCCACTTCCACGACGCACACGCGGCAGGCGCCGATTTCGTTCAGGCCTTTCCAGTAGCACAGGGTCGGGATCTGAATACCCGCGGCTCTCGCCGCATCCAGAATGGTAGTCGACTCCGGTACTGTGACGGTTTTATTGTCAATCGTAACGGTTACCATTTTGCAATTCTCCCTCCCTTGAAAATACCATATCCGAAGTGGTCGCAGTGCAGGCAGCGCGAGGACTCGCAGATCGCTTCCTCTTCGGTCATGCCGCACTCCATGAGTTTGAAATCATGCTTTCTCTCGGAAGCCGGGCGCTCCTTCATGTTGATGCGTCCGCGCGGCACATGGTCGTCGAAGCGGATTCTCGGAAGCTGAACGTCCGATGTGATCTCATGGTCAAATCCAAGATATGAATCGATATTGGCCGCCGCGACTTTTCCGGCTGCAATGGCGCGGATGACCGTCGCCGGCCCTGTCACGCAGTCGCCGCCGGCAAAGATCCCTTCCGAGCCGGACACGCCGGACCAGTCAAATGCCTCGATCTTGCCGCGCGCGATCGGAATGCCGTATTCGCCGAACTTGCGGGAATCGATGCCCTGTCCTATGGCAACCAGCACTTTGTCGCAGGGGACTCTCGTTTCGGGCAGGCTGGCCGGAACCGGTGTCGGACGTCCGCCCTTGATAAGGCCCGCCAGCTGCGGCTGCAGGATCATTGCGCTGACATGGCCGTCCTGTGTCTCGATGCGCACCGGGGCCATCATTTCCATGACCTCGCACCCGTCGGCGATCGCACCCTCGACCTCTTCCGGAAGAGCCGTCATGTCTTTTCTTCTTCTGCGGTACGCGATCTTTACGCTCTTTGCGCCCAGCCGGATGGCCGACCTGGCGACGTCCATCGCAACGTTGCCGCCGCCGATGACCACAATGTCAAGGCCGGTGTAATCCGGCATCTCATCGTCGCCGATCGCGCGCAGCAGCTCAACCGCCGAGACAACGCCCTTCGCGTCCTCGCCTTCGATCCCGATCTTGCGGTCGGTGTGCGCGCCGATGCTGATGTACATCGCGTCGCAGCCCGCGCGCAGATCTGCGATGGAAATATCTTTGCCGATGCTCACATCCGTTTTGACGTCAAAACCGGTCTGTCTTAAGAATGCGATTTCATTGTCAAGCACTTCGCGCGGCAGGCGGTACGCCGGGATGCCGTAGCGAAGCATGCCGCCGAGCCTCTTTCTCTGCTCGTAAACCGTCACGTCATGTCCCATGAGTGACAGATAAAATGCCGCAGAAAGACCGCTGGGGCCCCCTCCGATGATGGCAACTTTCTTTCCCGTCGGCGCCGCCTTGGCAAAGGATTGCGGCGTCCCCTCGTGCTCTGTCGCAAAGCGTTTCAGTCCGCGGATGTTGATCGGATCGTCGACCATCGTTCTTCTGCAGCGCACTTCGCACGGATGCTCGCAGATCAGGCCGCACACGGCCGGGAACGGATTGTCCTTGCGGATCAAGCGCACCGCGTCTGCATAGCGTTTCTCGTGAATCAGGCTGATATAGCCCGGAATATCAACGCCCGCCGGGCACTGGAACACGCAGGGAACAGGCTGGTTCTGCAGTCCCATGCAGCGTCCGTGGCGGATATGTTCCAGATAGTCGTCGCGGAAACCGCGAACGCCCTTCAAAACCATTCTGGCCGCTTCCTGGCCGATGGCACAGTCAGCCGTCAGGAAAATCGACTCCGCGGTCTGCTCGATGAGATCAACCGTGGACTCCTGCGCGCTGCCATTTAACACCTGCTGAATCAGATCCTCCAGCCTTCCGAGTCCCACCCGGCAGGGGGTACATTTGCCACAGGACTGGGAATGGCAGATATGCAGGAATGACGCGGCCAGGTCGACCGGACAAAGGCCAGGCTGGCTCGCGGTGATCCGGCGCTCCAGATCCTTGTAGAGTTCCTCCACCGTCTTCTGATCGCTGTTCTGTGTGATGATACTAAGTCTGCTCATGCCTTGCTTCGTATCCTCCTCTGAAATCACCTGCCTGATCTTACGCCAACACGGTCACGAACCCAGACAGGATATTAGCTGTTCTTTATATATTACCAGATTCAGGAACGCCCTTCACATCAAATCTGCAGAAGAACCATGAAAAAATATCATAAAGCACAAAAACTTAACAAAACAATCCACGTACTTGTCAACACCGTACAGAATAAATGCATCGGCACTCGCAACTGCCATGTACGCAAGAAGGATCGGAAAGATTTTATCTGCCATAAAAGTCTCCTGCTTGCCGGGTCTGAACTTTCCGGGCCAGCGGAAATGAGGAACTAGTCCGTATCATGTCCTTTCCGCCTCTTCGATTTTTTTGCGTAATAAGTTGATGACGCGTTTCTTGTCGGTCACCCAGGACGGCGAGATGAGAAGGCGGCGCGGGCCGTCGCCGGTCATGCGGTGGATGGCGGTTGTTTCGGGCAGCAGTTCCAGGCATTCAACGACAAGTGAGCAGTACTCTTCCATCGTCATCTGCGGGAACGGGTGCGCCTTGTATTCGTCAGCGAGCTGCGATCCGGCGAGGATGTTGAGCATCTGCAGTTTGACGCCGTCCGGCGCCGGGTCGAGCGCGGTCAGGTGCCTGACTGTACCAAGCATATCTTCTTTTGTTTCACCCGGCAGTCCCAGAATGATATGCGTGATGACAGTGAGGCCGGCGGACTTCAGTCTGCGGTACGACTCGTCAAACACAGCAGTCGGGTACCCGCGGTGAATGCGCGCGGCGGTGGTGTCATTTGCCGTCTGGAGACCGAGCTCGACCCAGACGGGTTTCACGGTATTCAGGTCCGCGAGCATCTCAAGCATGTCGTCTTCCAGACAGTCTGGTCTGGTGCCGATCGAGAGAATCACGATGTCCGGGCGGCTGATCACATGGCGGTAAAGCGTCCACAGCCGGTCCCTGTCCCCGTATGTGTTGGTATATGACTGAAAATATGCGATGAACTTCTGCTTTTCGGGCGGCAGGCCTGCCGGCATTTTCTGAATGACGTGCGCCTTGGCCGCCTCAATCTGCGCATCAGGGTGCTGCGCTTCGGACACAGGCGCGGCAAATTCGCCGGAGCCGCCGGCTGAGCAGAATGTGCAGCCGCCAACGCCAAGCGATCCGTCCCGGTTCGGGCAGGTGCAGCCGGAGCTCAAGGCGAGTTTGTACACCTTCTGACCATAGCGGTTCTTGAGATAATCAGACAGCGTCAGAATTTCCATAAGCTGTTTTTCACTGTCCCAGGGACTTTATCCGCCAGTGCCGGCGGACTTCCTGCTCAAATTTCTCGTATCCGTCGTACCGGCTGCTCACCGAAAAGAGCTGCTTTCCCGACTTGCTGAAAAATGTCAGAGCGTCGCCCGTCCGCTCCACGCCGCGGATCTGCGTAAACGGATACTCCTTGACCTTGAACCATTTTTTCTGGTAAATGCAGCGGTTTTCAATCCACGTTCTGTCATTGTGGAAATATAAAAGCGCTACAATGCTGACAGCACAGCCTGCCGAATAGACTGCCACACCCACCAGACGCGCGGGAGAAACAGTGGCGTAGCGGACGGCCATCGCAGCCGTGCCGACAGCTGTCAGCCGCAGGATTCCAAGATAACGGCCGGGCCGCACCGTCTTGTCTTCTTCTTTTTCTTTCAGTGCCTTCTCATCCCCTGCGTTCCTGATCGGAATGGAAAATGTCGTCAGGTACCGGATCGCTTTCCGGGAGTTGATCGTCCCCATCACCATCGATGAATCGCCGGCGTCTGTTCCGCTCATCGAAAACAGATGCTTACCCTTGCTGTAATAAGCATAAACACCGCGGCGGCTGACACGGCACTCGTCAATGTCCCTGACCGCATATGTGAATCTGCGCCCCAGCCAGTCCTGATACTCTGCCGTCTCGTCTTTAAGAACAAGCTTCCACCTGCGGCACGCCAGCCCGATCGCCAGTGCACACGCATTTACCAGCACGATGTAGACAATGAATGGCGCAATCTGCGTGATTCCGTTTGAAACGGCCTGATACAGAAGCCAGATCAGCAGGCACGTGACGGACAGACTCAGCACCAGGAAAACCGGCAGCAGATCGGGCTGCAGCACCGTAATTGCGCCGTTTTCTAATTTTCTGAGGGCCTCGCCTTTGCGCTTTGAAGAAGCAGAAATGCCGCGCGCGGCAAGAAAAAGTGCGATGATAACAGCCACGAGGGCCATAAGCTGTCCGATGAAATTACTCATATGATCACTCCGGAAAATTATAGTCTGTCTTGATTATACATGATTCAGCGTCATTTTGTATTTCCGGTACGCAGAAGATGAGATCAGAAGATTCGTGGCCCAGCCGACCGGCACCGCATACCACACAAACGCAATCCCGAAGCGGGGTGCGCAGATGACGGCGACCGCGACGCGGATACAGAGATTGCAGAGATTGGCAAACATGAAAATCTTCAGCCGCCCGATGCCCTTGAGCACGCCGTCCGTGGCCATCTTCGCCCCGAGCAGAAAACAGAAGCAGCCGATCCAGCGCATATATCCGCAGCCGACCGCGTATGCCGTCTCCGTTCCTTCATCTCCCAGGAACAGCCCCACAATCGGGCGTGCAAACGGCTCCAGGATGACAAATGCCGCCGCCGCCGTCAGAAAATCCAGGAATACCCCCGCATGATACCCTTTCGGAATCCGTTCCGGTTTTCCGGCGCCCAGATTCTGTGCCGTGAACGGCGAGACGGCATTTCCGATCGAGACAAACACAACCGAAACGATATTTTCAATGCGGGCTGTCGCCGAAAAACCGGCCAGTGCCTCGGCGCCGAAGCCATTTACCACAGACTGCACGAGCATCATGCCGATGGAAACGGTCGACTGCTGGACAATTGACGGAACCGCGAAGGAAAGCACAAGCTTCAGATCACCGGCATCAAAGCGCCCGCTGCTGCCAGGATATTCCGCAAGGACGCGCAGAAACAGTAGGAACGACAGGACGGCGGAAATGCCTTGCGAAATGAGTGTCGCAGCCGCCGCGCCGAACACGCCCATCCCTAAGGCCGACACCATCCAGAGATCGAGCGCAATGTTAAGAAGCGAGGAAAAGATCAGGAAATACAGTGGAATCCGCGACTTGCCGATAGCGTTGTACATGTTCGCGATCACATTGTACAAGAACAGAAACGGGAAACCTGCGAAATATACCTGCAGATACAGGATCGCCATGTCGATGACTTCTTCCGGTGTTTTCAGAGCGCGCATGATCGGACCGCTTGTGAACACACCGGCCGCACCCAGAGCAATGGAAAGCAGCAGAAAGAAGATCATGGATGTGCTGACAGACCGTTTCATGCCCTGATAATCCCGCGCGCCGAAGCGCTGGCTGACGATCACCGACGCACCGGTGCCCGCTCCCACGGCGATGCAGATGAAAACATTTGTGAGAGCCGACGAAGCGCCGACCGCCGCGAGCGCATTCTGCCCCACGAACCGGCCGACGATGACAGAATCTGCCATGTTGTATACCTGCTGAAGCAGGCTCCCGAGAATCATCGGAATCGCAAAAACCACCAGCGCATGCAGCGGTTCGTCTGTTATCAGAAATTTATCGTTGCGTTTGAGCCTTCCTTTTTCAGATTTCATTTTCTTCTCCCTTATTTGTACAGGATACCGCCGCCGCAAAAGACAGGCAACAAGAAAGGCTTCGAAGGAAAGTACTCGTCATTTCTGATGGGCAATCCCGATTTCTTGAATGTACACGGATATTCGAGTATATTATTTTATCATATTCGTGAACAGGATCCGGTCTGCGGGGGCAGATCAGTCTCTTAAGCATACACCAGAGAGAATCGCGGGAAAATCCTGTGCGCAGAGGAGGGGCAAATGAAAAAAGTCGGCAAAATCATCCTTGTTCTTGTTCTTATTGCCGCAATCGTCGAGGGAGCATTGCTGTTCAGAGGCGGCTTGAAAACGAGCAGTCAGACACAGTCGCTGTCATTTAAGAATATCGGGGAATTAGCCACTCAGGAAGCAGACGTTGTTCAGGTTGAAAAAATAGAAAAAGATGCTCTGCAGGACAAAACCGGCATTGATATTCCGTTTGTAGGTACCGAAATCGTATACAGTTATCTTGTCGCTGTAAAAGCCGGTTATGATTTCAGCGAAATAACAACAGATGTAGATCAGGCAGCAAAGACCGTTACAGTTCACATGCCTGAAGCAAAAATACTTTCCGCTGATGTGAACACCGACTCCTATCAATGCTACACGGATTACCAGAGTGTCTTCAACCTGCTTTCACAGGACGATCAGAATACAGCGCTTGAGCAGCTGAAATCAGATGCGCAGGAAACAGCTCTGTCAAACGGACTGCTCGACAAAGCGAGAACCAATGCAGAAACCTTGCTCACGAACATGATCGTCGGGCAGCTCACCGACAGCAG
>OMUP01000016.1 GCA_900314255.1 uncultured Lachnospiraceae bacterium
ATGCGGCTTTCCGGATTATTTTTTTACCCTGGAATCGGAAAAGGTAGCAAAAAGGGGCTTCAAGGTTAAGAAGTTATTGGCTGAACAGTTCGCAGAAACCTGTGAACATGCAGGAGTCAGCCAGTCAGCGGCAATAACGAAGCTGATGGAGCAGTTCATCAGCGAGCACAAGGAGCAGTAAGAGAGGGTGACCGGGAAACCGGCCGCCCTTTTTATATGTCTGATAAAAAATAAGCCAGAGTTGGTGAGGTGAATGGCGAATGAGGAAAACTTAAAGCACGGGAAAGATTCTCAGTTTCGAAGCGGCGAGGAAGCGGCGAGAAATGGTCAGAATGGCGGCATCGCATCCGGCAAATCCTGCCGCCGCAAGAAAGCCATGAAGGAGCGTCTTCAGGAAGCCTTGGAATGTTCCGTGGTCAACCCGAAGGTCAAGAAGATGATGCAGAGCGTCGGGATGGAAGACGGCCGCACGAATTATGATGCCGTGACCGCAAGCATTGTTGCCGGGGCGATTCAGGGCGCTCCGGGATATGCCCGTCTGCTCATGGAGCTGATCGGAGAGACCGGGGAGGAGAAGCGGGCAGACAAAGCCGATAAGAGGGATGCGAAGCGTCTGCGGATGCAGGAAGAAGAGTTTAAGCAGAAGCATGAAGGAGTCACAGAGGATAACGACATGGTACTGCAGTTTATCGAGGGTATGAAACAGAAAGATGATCTGCCTGACGCCAAAACAGATTGAGTACACCAAAAACGCCAGTCACCGATGGAATTTTAAGAGCGGCGCTGTGCGTTCCGGTAAGTCTTTTGTTGATACGGCAGCGGTTATACCGGAGCGGATCATCTCGCGGATCGGGAAGCAGGGCATCGCGGCTATCCTTGGTGTATCGCGGGATACGATTGAGCGGAACGTCCTGGAACCGATGCGGGAGATCTATACAGACAAGCGCATCGGGATTATCAATTCCAGAAATGTCGTCATGCTGTTTGGAGAACCGGTTTACTGTCTGGGAGCCGAAAAGGTGTCTCAGGTCGCTAAAATTCAGGGCGCATCCATAAAGTACGCATACGGCGATGAGGTGGCAAAATGGAACTCCGGCGTATTTCACATGCTGCAGTCCCGTCTTGATAAGCCGTATTCCTGTTTCGATGGATCTTGCAACCCGGAGCATCCGACGCACTGGCTGAAGAAATTCCTTGATTCAGACAGTGATATCTATCTGCAGCACTATACGATCTTCGACAATACGCATCTGGATCCGGCTTTCGTACAGAACCTCTGCAAGGAGTACGAGGGCACGATCTATTATGACCGTCTGATTCTCGGGCTCTGGAAGCGCGCTGAGGGCGCAATTTACCGGAGGTTTGCGGATAATCCGGAAGCCTTTGCCTGCAGTGTCCTGAATAAGGCAGATCCGGAGAAACCCGGAAAGCAGTTTGAAAAAGACGAGATTGTGTCCATTGAGATAGGACTTGACTTTGGCGGGAATCGCTCTGGTCACGCATTTGTCGCGAGAGGATATACCGATAATTACCAGGACATGATCATCCTCATGTCGCAGAGAATTACAGCAGGAGAAATGGATGAGCCGATCGACAGCAACGGGCTGGACCGGCTTTTTTGTTTGTTTGTGCGCCGCGTCATTGATGCGTATGGCATAAAGACCAGAGATGGATACTGCAACGTTGAGTCTGTGTACTGGGATAACGCCGAGACCGTGCTTGGGAACTCGATCCGGAATGCGGTCGAGAAGGAATTTCCATTTATCAGCGTCAGACCGGCACTCAAGCGTCCGATCAACGACCGGATCAACTGCCTTCTGCGCTTGATGGGTGCAGGAAGATTCTGGATTACAAAGGATGCAGAAACAGTAAAAACAGCGCTGACAGAGGCTGTGTGGAATAAAGAGAAAGCCGATGATGAGCGGCTGGACGATGGCAGCACAGATATCGACTCGCTTGATGCCATGGAATATACATTTGAGCGGGACATGAAGTATCTGATTATGTGAGGAAAGCATGTTTGAACGGTTAATCAGCTGGTGGAAAGGAGTCACAGGCCGGATGTTTGGATACAGTCAGTTAAAAGCGATAGCCGGGCAGGATGTAACAATGTCGCAGGCTATGATTGATGCAATCAATCGCTGGAAAGACATGATCAATGGCCGTGCAGACTGGATAGATGAAAAACGTGGCGTTCTTTCCCTTCGGACAGAGATTGGAATTTGCCGTGAATTTACTGATATAGCACTGGGCGAAATGGATGCGAAGGTAAGCTCACCGGTTTTTGATTCGGCGCTTCAGTTCGGTATCCGAAATCTGAATGAACAGCTTCAGGACGGCCTTGCCCTTGGATCGTTTATCCTGAAGCCACTGGGCGGACAGAGAAGCGAATTTGTCACAGCAGATAAATT
>OMUP01000090.1 GCA_900314255.1 uncultured Lachnospiraceae bacterium
TCTTCATTGTGCTCCTCCGGCTTGAAATCCGTCTCTTTACTATACCACCAATGGCACTTTTGTTCGAGAATAATAAACGCCGGCGCCTCCGGAAGTTTCCCGGAAGCCCGGCGCCCGCACTTCAGGCTCTGAGTTTTTCTGCCGCGAAGCGCTCAATATCAAGCGCTTTCCGGTATTCCTTCATATACGCGTCAAATCCGGCGATGTCCTCCGGGGAAGGAGTGATCGTACTCTGTTTCATGTCCCGGAAAACAGATTCCTGCAGGAAGGTCCCCAGGCTTTCCTTTCTCCCCGCCTGCCTTGAAAGGAAATACAGTCCAAGCAAAGCCTCCCCCCACGGACCGCCCTCACCGGCGGTCTCAAGCACCGTCACCGGCGTTCCGGCTGCCGCGGCCAGATACCGCTGCGCCACCCCCGGCGTCTTGAAAAGTCCGCCGTGGCCGGTCAGGCGGGTGAGTGGAACCTTCTCATCCTTCAGCAGCAGGTCCAGCCCCGTCTTCACCACCGCCAGCGCGCCGTAGATCTGCGCCCGGTAGAAATCCGCCAGATTCAAGTGGCCGTCCCGGCGCACAAACAGCGGAACTCCCTCAGGCAGCGACAGCATTCCTTCTCCGGAATAAAATCCGATACTGGCAAGCCCGCCCGCATCCGGCGCACCTTCAAGCGACTTTTCAAACAGCATCGTGTACAGCTTCCCGGCGTCTGTCTGCATCCCCAGCATCTTCGCGAATTCCCCGAACATTCCCGTCCACGCGTTGATGTCCGACGTTCCGTTGTTGGCGTGCGCCATGGCAGCCGGACTTCCGTCCGGCGTGCTCACCATATCGATCTCACGGTAGACCTTCGAAAGCCGCTCTTTCAGCACGATCATGGCAAATGTCGACGTTCCGGCCGACACATTCCCGGTACCCGGGCATACGGCGTTGGTCGCCACCATACCTGTCCCCGCATCGCCCTCCGGAGGGCAGAACGGGATCCCCGGCTGCAGCGCCCCCGTTTCGTCAAGCATAGCTGCACCCTGAGGGGTCAGGCTCCCGGCCGCCTCACCTGCCTTCAGCACCTTCGGGAAGAGGCGCCTTACGTCCCGTCCGGTCATCGCCTCAAATGTATCCAGCATCGCCTGGTCATAATCGCCAGTCTTTTCGTCTATCGGAAAGATTCCGGACGCATCGCCCACTCCTGTGACGCGCAGGCCTGTCAGACGCTCATGGATATAAGAAGCCAGCGTCGTGGCGCAGACGCACTCGTCCAGATATGGCGCCTCTTCCAGCATCAACTGGTACACATGCGCCACCGTCCAGCGCTGCGGAATATTGAACTGAAACGCTTCCGTCAGGACGTCCGCTGCCTTTTGCGTATTGGTGTTGCGCCACGTCTGGAACGGTGCCAGAAGCCGCCCGTCTTTCGAGAGCGCCAGAATACCATGCATCATGGCCGATATGCCGATGACGCCGAACGTCGTCGGCGTGAGCCCGTAGCGCTTTTCCACATCTTCCCTGAGGGAGCTGTAAGCCCCCCGCAGGCCGGCTTCGATCTGCACCAGAGGATAGGTCCATATGCCGTCCACACAGCTGTTCTCCCATCCGAAACTCCCCGACGCGAGAACCTTGCCGGTGAGGTCCGTGAGGACCGCCTTGATGTTGGTCGAACCAAATTCTATTCCGAGAGCTGTCTTTCCGTCCCGGATGCTTTCTTCTGCTCTCATCTTCAGCCCCTCACTTCTTCTGTCCGTAATACGCGTGCGGCCCGTGCTTGCGCTGAAAATGCTTCTCGATGTAGCACTCCGGCGCATTCCCTGCCTGCGGATTCAGCTGCTTTGCGATGAAATCCATCTTTGCCGTCTCCTCGACGACAGCTGCGTTGTGAACCGCCTCAAATGCATCCTTTCCCCACACAAACGGGCCGTGATTCTTCGCGAGACACCCCGGCACGTATACCGGATTGATGCCATGATCTGCAAACCACTGCACAATTGCTTTACCGGTGTTCTTCTCGTAATCCTCGTCGATCTCCTCCGGCGTGAGATTCCTTACACACGGAATATTTCCATAGAAGTAATCACACTGCGTAGTCCCCATGCAGGGAATATCCATTCCCGCCTGGGCAAATCCGACGGCAAATGTCGAATGCGTGTGCACGATGCCGCCGCATTCCGGGAACGCCCGGTACAGCTCCAGATGAGTTTTCGTGTCAGACGACGGGCGGAGACTCCCTTCGACCTGATTTCCGTCAAGATCCATGACCACCATATCTTCCGGTTTAAGCGTCTCGTATGGCACCCCGCTTGGCTTGATCACAAAAAGCCCCTTCTTACGGTCAATTCCCGACACATTACCCCACGTAAATGTGACCAGCCCATATTTCGGGAGAAGCTCATTGGCCTCCCACACCTGTCGTTTCAATTCTTCCAGCATACTGTCACTCTACTCCTTGTTTTTACATCAGATCCACCGACACGACGCCCTCCATCTTCCGCACCTCATCGGCAAGATCTTCCTGTCTGGCATCCCGGCTTTCCCGAAGCGATATCAGTGCAAATGCATTGTGTTTCTTCGTCACATTCGGCCGGGCGACCTCGACATTCAGGATCTTGAAATTTCTTTCCCGGATCAGGGCGATAATGGCGGAGAGCACGCCGGTGTTGTCATATTCAATATATACGCTGAAGTCACGCGAGCGGTCAAGGATATCGTGCTCCAGCCGCGTGATGACAAGCTCCGCAAACAGCATCAGCACTGTCGCAATGATGGTTCCCTCGTAAAATCCGCTGCCGGCTGCCAGTCCGATGATGCCGCAGGTCCACAGTCCCGCCGCAGTCGTCAGTCCCTTGATCCTCTGATGCCTGGTAACGATGATCGTGCCGGCGCCGATGAAACCGAGGCCCGCGATAACCTGTGCTCCCAGCCGGGCCATATCCGTGTAGTAATGCATGTCCAGATACAGGAACTGGCTGGTCAGCGTCGTGATCGCCGCCCCCAGGCATATGAGAATGTGGGTCCGAAGGCCTGCCGTACGCCGCCGCCACGTTCTTTCCAGTCCAATCGCAAATCCGCAGCCGACTGCCAGTAAAAGCCGCAGAATCACTGTTCCCGCTGTAATATCCCTGAGTCCTTCCGGAAGATTTAACACGCTGCGCACCTCCCATTTGTTTCATCATATCTCTTCAATTCGTCTCACATCCTCGATTTCTGCCACGGCTGAGAGGACCTCTGCGTGGGTCGTGCGCTTGTTCTTCAGATATATGCTGAACGTCGCGTTCGGTCCGGTGGCACTCTTCCGGTCTCTCTTCTCGATCTCCGCATCGTCGATCCGGATGTCGAAGGCCCGGATGCAGGAAAGGATCAGGCTGATGTCCGAGAGCTGCGTAAACTCCACATAAAAATCCATATTCCTTGAACGCTCGAACACTCTGGCTTCCAGTGCGGGAAACAGTGAAATGCTCAGCAGCATCATCGGGATCGCCACCACTGTACACTCCACAAATCCGGCGCCGACCGCCAGTCCGATGCAGCCCGAAGCCCAGAGCCCGGCGGCTGTCGTCAGGCCCTTGACCTGCCGGTGGTCCGTCACGATGATCGTACCGACTCCGAGGAAACCGATTCCGGATATGACCTGTGCGCCGAAGCGCGAGACATCCGTCAGAATGCCGATTTCCCTGTATACCGGATACCAGGGTCCTGTCAGCATACAGTAGTCATACTGGCTCAGAATCATCGAGAGAGCCGCGCCCAGCGACACAAACATGTACGTTCGCATGCCGGCTGCCCGTCCTTTTCTTGCCCGCTCCAGCCCGATGATGCCGCCTGTGAACATGGCAAGGATCAGCCTTGCCGTCACAGCCGCAACCGTCATCTCCCGGAAAAAATCAAACACTCTTATCATGCACTCGCTCCGCTTCAGATCTGCCAGGTACCCGAACCCCCCGCGTGTCAGTATTGCCACACAGAACTTTACATACAATTTACACGAATTGGTATTGTGCCATTTTAGCATCAGAGCGCGGAAAAATCAGCAATATTTGAGAAAATTTTAACGTACCTATATACCTGTCAGGCATTTCCTCATAAATAAAAAGCCGCTGCCCCGGGCACCCGAACGTGCCGGAGGCAGCAGCCCCATGATCCTGCGTGCACTATTATTCAGCGCCCATTATTTCTTGGACGTGGAAGTGTTGTACTTTGAGATGGCATCGTTGCATTCCTTCTCGCACGCGGTGATCGCCTCATCGACCGTCTTGCTGCCGTTGATGACTTCCTCCATGTAGTTCTGGAATGTCTTTCTGTTCTCAGCCGCAACGCCGGAGAGAACGCCCGCGGTGTGGATGTTGACCGGGCTTGCCTTCAGCTGGTTGATGGCTGTCTCAAATCCCGGATACTGTGCGAGGTAGCTCTTCATATCATCGAGATCGTATGCCTTCTCGTTGATTGCAAAGTAGCCCGTGCCCTGGGAGAACTTGGACTGTTCCTCGGCTTTGGTCGTAAATTCAAGGAATTTCCACGCGGCCTTCTGTTTGTCGGTGTTTCCGGTATCCATCAGCCACAGCGAAGCGCCTCCGATGATAACGCCGCCGTCGTCCGGAGCATCCGAGAATCTCGGAAGATACCCGGTTCCGATCTCAAACTGGGAATTGTTGATCGCGTTCCTGAGGATCGCGGTGGACTCGATGATCATGCCGACCTGGCCCGCGAAGAACGCGGTCTGGGTGTCGCCGGTCGTCTGGCCGTAGTTGCCCGCATAGCCGCTGTTTAACAGATCCATCCAGTTATCCATGATCTTCTTGGCTGCGCCGTTCTCATTCCACATAACCTTGGTCACATTGCCGGAACGGCCGTTCTCATTGTCGCCGTAATCCTGGCCGAGTGTGGCGATCTCCTGCTCAAAGAACCATCCGTAGATAGCCTGTGCATAGCCGTACCGGCAGGCGCCGCTCTCCTGGATCGCCTTCGCGTCCTCCTTTACTTCTTCCCAGGTCGTCGGAGCCTTTTCCGGATCCAGGCCTGCCTTCTTGAAGGCATCCTTGTTGTAGTAGAGCATCGGGGTGGATACATTAAGCGGCATAGAGTACTGTTTGCCGTCAACCGTGTAGTACGACTTTACAATGCCCATGATGGTGTTCGGATCATATCCGGTCGTAGAGAACATATCCTCAACCGGAACGACAAGGCCGGAATCCACCATGTACTTCGTGCCGATATCGTACATCTGCACGATATCCGGAAGCTGATCTTTGCCGGACTGAAGCGCCGCGCTCATCTTGGTCTTTACGTCGTCGTACTTGCCCTGGTACTCGGCGTTGACATAGATCTCATCCTGCGAATTGTTGAAATCGTCAACCAGCGCCTGGACCGCCTGGCCGTTGGCCTCACTCATGGAGTGCCAGAAGGTCAGCTGAATCTTGCCGCTTGCGTCAGCGGACTTGGTCGTCGATGCACCGGCCGCTGCCGTGGTTGTTGTTGCTCCGGCTGCTGCTTTTGTTGTCGTGCCGGATGTTCCGGTGCTGCTGCCGCTGCCGCTTCCGCAGCCGGCAAGTGCAGCCGCCATGGCTCCTGCAAGTACCCCCGCAAGAACTCTGGTTCCATTCTTTCTCATATAATATTTTCCTCCTTTGCGTAA
>OMUP01000065.1 GCA_900314255.1 uncultured Lachnospiraceae bacterium
ACATTTCAACTCTGGAGAGAGATGGAAAGAATCATTTGTCCATTTTTGCATAAGCAGCGCATATGCTACAATGATAGAAAAATGAACGAGCCTGGAAAGGAAACCAGAATATGACTATGCTTGAAGACCGCCTGCAGGCGCTGATACGCCTGCTGAAGGGCAGAATATACCGGAACAGTGTGCCGGTTTCAGGAGTGGAGATCGCGGACTGCGGGTATGACCTGCGCGAGACATTTGATGAGGAGCGCTTTTCGTTCCGGCCATTTTCGGAAAATGAGACCTGGGGCGGCACGGACAGGCACTTCGTCTTCCGCGCCAGCGTGTGCGTCCCGGAGGAGCTCGCGGGCGGACAGGTGCGCCTGACGCTGCACACAGGGGCCACGAACATCTGGAATACTGACAATCCGCAAGTTATAAGCTATGTGAACGGACAAATGGCCGCGACGCTTGACATGAACCATCAGGATCTGATTCTCGCAGAGAACGGGAAAACGGGCGACACGTACAGAACCGGCTTCTATGCATATTCTAGCAAACCGGCTCCGGACCTGTTTTTCAGGCTGACGCTCGCCGACTATGATCAGGACACAGCGCGCCTGTATTATGACGCGGTCAATGTCTTTGAGGCGGCGAAGCTTCTGGATGAAGGCGACGCGGAGAAGACGAAGGCTTTGAACGCACTGGATGAGGCGCTGGCGCTTCTTGACCTGCGGGATCCGGGATCGGAGGCAGAGAGAGAGAGCATCCGCGCGGCTGCGGATTCCCTGGAAAAGAATTACTGCGAGGGGCGGCCGGCGGCGGCGGTGACGGTATACGCAACGGGCTCGACGCACATCGACGTGGCGTGGAAGTGGCCGCTGCGGCAGACCCGCGAGAAGGCCGTCCGCAGCGTGAACACGGCGCTGCGCCTGATGGACCGCTATCCGGAGTACCGCTTTATGCTGTCCCAGCCGCAGCTGTATGCATTTGTCGAGGAGGCGGCCCCGAAGACTTTTGAAAAGATAAAGGAGAGGATCCGCGAAGGCCGGTGGGAGGCCGAGGGCGGCATGTGGCTCGAGCCGGACGCGATGCTGCCGTCGGGCGAATCGCTGGTGCGCCAGATTCTCTACGGCCGGCGCTATTTTGAGAAGCATCTTGGCGCGCCGGCAAATGAGGTGCTCTGGCTTCCGGATACGTTCGGCATCAATGCGCAGATTGCGCAGATCATGAAGAAGTCGGGGCTGAAATACCTGATGACGACGAAGATCGGCTGGAACGATCACGACAAGTTCCCGCACGATACGTTCCGCCTGCGCGGAATCGACGGCTCGGAGGTTCTGACGCACTTCATCACGACGACGGACATCGACAAGGCGCACACGAAAAATGTGACGTATAACGGCCGGCAGGACGTGTCACAGATCAACGGGACGTGGGCGCGATACAGCGACAAGGAGCTGAACAGCGATCTGCTGACGTGCTACGGGTACGGCGACGGAGGCGGCGGGCCGACGGAAGAGATGCTGGAGAACAGCCGCAGACTTGCGAAGAGCATCGGCCGCACGCCGCGGGTAAAGCAGGCGTCGGTGAAGGAGTTCTTCCACAGGCTGGAGGAAAATCTCACCGGAAAGGACGTTCCTGTCTGGTACGGCGAGCTGTACCTGGAGTATCACCGCGGGACGCTTACCAGCGCGGCCGAGAATAAGAAAAACAACCGGCGCGCCGAGTTCCTGAACCAGGATGTGGAATTTCTGTCGGTGCTGAAAAACCGCCTGACGGATGATCAGAGCTACCCGCAGGAGCTTCTGGACAAGACCTGGAAACTGACGCTGTTAAACCAGTTCCATGACATCCTTCCGGGATCGGCCATCGAGGACGTGTACCGGACGTCGGCCGCGCAGTATCAGGAGATTTTCGAAAGCAATACGGCGGAGTGTGAGCGCGCCGCGGCTGTCGTGGCGGCAGCTCTTTGCGGCACCGCCGCAGATGCAAAGAGCTCGCCGGCGCTTGCCGTTTTCAACCGCCTGAACTTCACGGAAGCCTTTCTTGCTGAAATCCCGGCGCAAAAACTCCCGGCAGGGGCGGACTGGGACGTGCAGAAAACGGAAAACGGCGCTCTGGTGCTTGTTGACGGGGCAGCGGCCTCGGGGGCAGCCATTGTCCGCCCGCAGGCTCTTTCTGGTGATGAGAAGGTGCTTATCCGCACAAAGCAGGCGGCGGACGGCGGCTGGGAGCTTGAGACGAGGCGCTTCTGCGTCAGACTCGACGGGAACGGCGAGATCAGCCGGCTCTTTGACAAGAATGCGGCGCGTGAGCTTGTGTCTGATGGCAGGACGCTGAATCATCTCGCGGCTTTCCAGGATATTCCTAAGGACTATGACGCCTGGAACATCGACGAAGGGTACGAGAGAAAGTGCTGGGCGCCGGACGCGCCGGAAAAGCTGGAAATTGCAGAGAACGGACCGCTGCGCGCATCTGTCCGTTTCACAAGGCGCTACGTGCATTCTCAGATTGCGCAGGAAATCCGCTTTTACCGGCACACAGACCGCATCGATTTCGTGACGCACATCGACTGGCATGAGCATCAGACGCTGCTGCGCACGTATTTCCCGCTGGCGCTTATGGCCGAGGAGGCGGT
>OMUP01000052.1 GCA_900314255.1 uncultured Lachnospiraceae bacterium
CACCGGAAATACCGTCCAACTTGCCTTCCGATGACAACTGGCCAGCCGGCGGGCTAAAGGTGACACTCCGGCACCCCCAAACATGGCACGATGCTCATTTCCCCGCCATCCTTGCTCCGAATTCTTCTGCTTTTTTAAGCGTCACATCATCCGGCCTGCCTTTTGCATAGAAGACTTCCTTCTCCACCGGGATATTCTTTGACTTAAGACTGTTAGCGATAAGATCAAGCGCGTGCCTGGAGATCCAGGAGGTCGAGAAAACTACGGCTTTCTTCGCCTTTGACGGATCAAAGGACTTCAGATAATTCTTAAGATTCTTATCAAGGCCATACGCATACAGCGCGCCGCCGATGAAAAGCACGTCAACGGGCTCTGCCAGAGCCGCGTCCGGCGCATCTGCAGAAACAGCGGTTACACCGGCGCCTTTTGCGATTGCCTCTGCAAGAAGCTTCGTATTGCCGGAACGTGAATAATAACGAACAGCCGCACTCATAAATAATTCCTCCTGAGTTTTTCTTTATTGTAACGGATTTTCAAACAGGCGCGGCGACACATTTTCCAGGATTTGTGGCGCGAGTCCCGGCCCGGCAGGGAAATCCAAAGGCCTGCCAGAAAATCTTTACTTCACGCGCTGGCCGCCTTTCCGGTATAAAGCTGATAATAGCGGCCTTTCTTTGCCATGAGCTCGTCGTGGCTGCCCCGCTCGATGATGCGTCCCTGCTCGAGAACCATGATGCAGTCGGAGTTGCGGACCGTGCTGAGCCGGTGCGCGATGACAAATGTCGTCCGCCCCTTCATGAGCGCGTCCATGCCTTCCTGAACTTTTCTTTCGGTGCTCGAGTCGATGGAAGAGGTCGCCTCGTCCAGAATCATGACCGGCGGATCGGCGACGGCGGCGCGGGCGATCGAAAGAATCTGGCGCTGGCCCTGCGAAAGATTGCCGCCGTCATCCGTGAGCATTCTGATACGTCACACTGCCGTCAGCGTTGTGCGGGTGGCGCCATGCCCATTTGTCAGTCTTTTCTTTAGTTTCAGTGAGAGTGCCGTCCGCGGCTTCCTGCACATTGACAAGCGTTACATAACCGTTATCGGTCTCCGGCTCCTCGGCAAGAAGAGACGCCACGCGGTCGGCATCTTCAATCGAGGAAAGCCGCTGGGATATGATGAGCTTTGTCGTCCCTGGGATCTCCTGCCGGAATGCGTCCCGGATCTTGTGCTCGGTTGCGGTGTCCACGGCGCTGGTCGAGTCATCGAGAATCAGAACTTTCGGTTCTTTAAGAAGCGCGCGGGCGATGCAAAGACGCTGTTTCTGACCGCCTGACACGTTCGTTCCGCCCTGGGTGATTTTTGTGTCTATTCCGTCCGGAAGCCGGTTTATGAACTCGTCGGCACAAGCCGCCTGGCACGCCTTGACGCACTGCTCACGGGAGGCGTTTTCATCGCCCCAGCGCAAATTGTCCAGAATCGTGCCCGTGAACAGTGTATTTTTCTGAAGCACGACCGACACCTGATCCCGCAGATGGGTCATGTCATATTTTCTTACATCAATACCGCCGACACTCACCGTTCCTTCCGCTGCGTCATACAGGCGGGAGATGAGCGAGACGAGGGTGGATTTTCCGCATCCGGTCGGGCCGGTGATGCCGATCATCTCGCCGGATTTGATGTGAAGATTGATGTCTGAAAGGACGCTCTCACCTGACCCGGATTTATAGGCGAAGCTCACATGGTCAAAATCGATCGAGCCGTCCGCGACTTCTGTGACGGGTTTGTCCGGATTTCTGAGGTCCGGCGTCTCGTTCAGCACTTCGCTGATGCGGCGGCAGCCGGAAAAGGACATGGAGATCATGACGATGACCATCGAGAAGAGCATCAGGGAAATCATGATGTTCGTAATGTAGGAGAGAAGCGATGTAAGGTTTCCGGTCGTGAGCGTCCCGCCGACGACCTGCCTTGACACTTTCATTCAAGTCATCGTATTTGGTGAAGACTTGATTGAAGATGCCGGATGCACGCAGCATCAGGAAAAGGAGAATGGCGGAGAGCGCAAGGACTGCCACCAGATAAACGGCGGAAAGGGAAGGTGAGATCAGGATGGCCATCACCAGGCTCATGATGAGCATAAGCGGTGGACGGATGGCGATGCGGATGATCATCTGGTACGCATTCTGCATGTTCGTGACATCCGTCGTCAGGCGGGTGATGAGGCCGGCCGTCGAGTATTTATCGATGTTGGAAAATGAGTACGTCTGGATCGTGCGGAGGATCGTCCCGAAGCTTAAAGAATTTTCTTCCCTGAAGGATTGGCCTTTTCCGGGGCGGAGCTTTGCATGCCTGTTTTCAGCCATTTCGTCCTCCCGTTCTGCCGTCTTCTGCCAGGGCGCGGCCTGGCAGGTCCTGCGTGTCGCTTATTACCGCTTCATACAGCAGTGAAAGAAGCCGGAAAAGCTCCTGGCAGTCTTCCTCAGACATGCCGCGGAAAAGCTTTTCGTCGTTGCGTTTCATGTCCTCGCGGTGCTGTTTCATGAAAGCTTCGCCTTTTGACGTCAGGTGCACGATTTTTGCGCGCCTGTCACCAGGTTTCGGAAGCGTCTCGACAAATTCTTTCAGCGCCAGCCGGTTTACAATTCCGGCCATGGTCGGCTGGGCAACCTGAAACTGCTTCTCCAGATCCTTGAGCGCCGCTTCATGCTGCGGTTCGTTCGCCAGAAAAATCAGAACGTGCATCTGTGAAAATGTCATATTGCTGGCGCCCAGATCTGCGTTGGCCTTTGCGTACATCCTGTCGTTGATCTTTTTGAGCAATAAAGGTATCTCGTGCATGGTTTCCATCGCATGCCACCTGCTTTCTTTTGAATTTCATGGATGCATTAAAACAAATAATAGCACGCTGTCAATAGTATGCTATCAAATCTGGCAAATGCTCACCAAAGGCATCAGACTGCCGTACACTTTCGGATTCAGATTTTGAAAAAATCGGATATAAGAGTAAATATTAAACTTGATGATACAAAAAATAGATATACAGCAGATAAAAAGCTAATATTTGCTCTATATAACGATTTATTATCTTTACCATTTGCCATCCCGACCGTATATTCAGATCAGTTAAGGAGTGAACGTGCATTAGACACGAAAATTCATAGGGAGGGTATTATGTCAGAAGAACAAGTAACCGCAAATGTGCCGGAGAAGGGGAATATCTACCGGCGGGCGAAATTGTGGCAGATCATCTGCTATTCATTCAGCGCTTTTCCGCTTATGGGCGCATATATTCTGATCGGCTATGCCAGCTATTCGGCGAGTATCGGATACGGTATCAGCACGGCGATCATCGGCGTCATTCTGATGGGCACCAGAATCCTGGACGCCGTCACCGATCCGATGCTTGCATTTGTCTATGACAAGGTCAACACGAAACACGGAAAACTGAGGATCCTGCTGCTGATGGGCTTCGCGGTCCAGACGCTGGGCTTTCTGTGGATGTACATCATCTTTTCGAGCAAAGGCTTCGGAATACCGGTGTTCTGTATCGGATATGTCATCTACATCCTCGGATACACGATGATCAACATGACGTCGCAGACCCTGCCGGCCATTCTGACCAATGATCCGAAGCAGCGTCCGCAGGTCGGCGTATGGCAGACCATTTTCAATTACCTGGTTCCGATGATGCTGACCATGCTGCTGAATGTCGTGATTCTGAAGCAGTGCGGCGGAACGTTCAATCAGCAGTTCCTGACCACTTCCTGCCTGTGCGTCACGGTGATCGGACTGATCGGCGTCATCATCATGTGCATCGGCGTCACGCCGTATGACAAGCCGGAATATTACGGCGGTCTGACACGCAAGCGGGAACCGCTGAAGTGGAAAGATATCTTCGCCGTTCTGAAGAACAATAAGCCGCTCCAGTGCTACATTGCCTCTGCCGCATCGGACAAGCTGGCGCAGCAGGTGGCCTCCCAGAGCATTATTGTCACACTTCTGTACGGCATTGTCATCGGAAACATACAGCTTTCGACCATCCTTTCGGTCATCAGTATGCTTCCGTCGATTCTGTTCGCGGCGTTCGGCGCAAAATACGTCGGCAAGCACGGAGGCCGGGACGGCATCATTCATTTCTCATTTATCTGCATCATCGTGACTACAGTGATCATCGTCTTCTTTACCGTGATTGATCCGACGAAGATTGCGCAGGCAGGGCCGATCATGATTCTCTATGTGATTCTGATGGTTTGCCTGAACGGTTCGAAAATGTGTGTCACAACCTGCAACAATTCCTTTATGGCCGATATCATCGACTATGAACTGGACCGCAGCGGCAAGTACATTCCGGCCGTCGTGACCGGCTCATACAGCCTGATCGACAAGCTTGTATCGTCTCTTTCCAGTGTCATCGCGACTGGCTGTGTCGCCGTACTCGGATATAAGACGGCCGTTCCGCAGCCGGGCGACGTAAGCACGCCGCAGCTTTTCTGGATGACGATGTTCCTGTTCTTCATGCTGCCGATCATCGGCTGGATCATCACGGAGATCGCAATGAAGAAGTGCGATCTGAGCCGTGAAAAAATGGCCGAGGTCCAGGAGAGAATCGCGGCGAAGAAGCAGGCCATGAAAGCGGAAGCTGAGCAGAAGGCTTAAAGATCCGCGCGGTACTGGGCAGGGGTGATGCCGTAAGCCTTCTGGAACAGGCGGCTGAAATAACTGCGGCTGCTGAAGGAAAGATCCTGCGAAATTCTGGTGATGGAGTGATCCGTGTCTGCCAGGAGAAAGCGGGCTCTTTCCAGTTTCCGGGAGACAATGAAATCACCCATCTTCTGCCCGGTTTCCTGGCGGAAGCGGCGGGTCAGGTAATACTCCGAATACCCGACGGAAGAAGCGACATCCGCGGCCGTTAAACGCCGGGCGACATTGGACTCGATGAAGCTGATGGCATCCCGCACCGGACGTGAATATTTTCCGGCCATGCGGACCCGGCGGACGCGCTTGAGAAAATCTTCATACATCGGGCGGCTGATGGTCAGAAGCTGGGACATACTGTCCGACGACTCGATGATCTGAATGTAGTGGTCGCCGAGCGGGTAGGCTTCGTCCGGCGACAGGCCGCCGGCCATCGCTGCCCGGCTGACAAGCGTAACAAAGACAACAAGGGACGTCTTCGCCCGGCGCAGCGGATCTTTGCTCTGGATCGGCACGCCGCTGCTGATGTTGACGGAATTGTCGAAGGCTCTCAGGTAATCTGAACTGCCGTTTTTGACGGCTTCCAGAAGCGCCTTTTCAGCTCTGTATACAGCCCGGCGGCTTCTGTGCGGCCCGGAAGAATCACTCTCAGGCGCGATGGCTGCGGCCGTATCATAGTAGATGTCGCCCAGATCTGACCTTTGGCCGGTCAGAAGATAGTTCAGAGTGATCAGATAGCGCTGCATGTACAGACTCTGCTCGATCGGGATGTCCTTCAGGACTTTTAAGAATTCGTGCTTCCAGAGCGGATCAATCTGCTGGCTGTTCATGGAGTTGAGCACCGTGGCCACCGCCGGAATGCTGACTTTCTGAGGGGAGACAGGACCCAGACACACGCAGCGGAACAGTTCACCGCCGCTGTACTCAAAGGCGATGTACCAGAACAGCCCGGGGGATATCGCGAGAACACAGGGGCGGTGTGAGGCAGAACGCTTCAGCATCTCCTGCCGGAAGCCGAAAAGTTCAAATGCATGATCAAAAATGGCCTCGGATGGACAGTTGGAGTGCAGCAGACTCGCGTTCTTGTCGTAGACCCATGTCCAAACGGGCGAACTTACCTGAATGATTTCTTCAAAAACGGATAACTTGTCATCTTTTGAGATGTCAGAACCGGCCATGGTATTACCTCACAGAAATAATTACTGTAACAGTAGCACAAAATCGCAGATCAGAGAAAGGAAACGCAGGATGAATACACGCAGTCTGAATGACAAATGGAAATTCGTAAAAGGAACGGCTGACATCAGGGCCGCGGCTGAAGCGGACGGGGAGATCGTGGATCTTCCGCATACATGGAATGCCGTGGACGGACAGGATGGCGGAAATGACTACTTTCGCGGCAGCTGCTGCTATATAAGGCAGATCGGTGAGCTTCCGGGCGAGGAAAATTTCCTGCAGTTTGACGCGGCTGCCATGACCGCCAAAGTTTATCTTGACGGGGAGCTGATCGGAAGCCATGAAGGGGGCTTTTCGGCATTTGTCATTCCGATCGCGCATCCGGGGCTTCTGAGCGTGGTCGTGGACAACAGCGAGAAGGCATCTGTTTATCCGCAGAAGGCGGACTTTACGTTTTACGGCGGACTGTACAGGGGCGTGAAGCTGCTGTACGGCCCGGCGTCCCATTTCGTCCCGTTTTCCTTTACGGCTGATTATGAACTTGCCGGCGACCTTAAGAGTGCAAAGGTTTCTCTTGCCGCAAAGGCAGAAAACGCGGATGGTCAGATGGTGACCTTCACTGTCTGCGACGAGGAGACGAAGTACACCGCTTCGGCCGCCGTGCAGGGAGGCGAGGCGAAGGCTGACATTTCTGTCCCGAATGTGCATCTGTGGGACGGCCTGAAAGATCCGCATCTGTACACGGCCTCGGCCGCCATGGCAGGCGACAGCACAGAGATGAAGATCGGATTCAGGAAGATGGAGGCTGACGCAGACAAAGGATTTATGCTCAACGGCCGGGTCTACCCGCTTCGCGGCGTGTCCTGCCACCAGGACATTGAGGGAAAAGGAAACGCGCTGACAGATGCAGATTTTGCCGGCAACATGGACAAGATCCTCGAGATCGGTGCGACGGCTGTCCGCCTCGCGCATTATCAGCATTCGCAGACCTTTTATGATCTGTGCGACGAAAACGGAATCGTCGTATGGGCGGAGATTCCGTTTATCACGATGTTCCGCAAGGAGGGACGCGAGGACACACTGCTGCAGATGCGCGAGCTGATCACGCAGTGCAGACATCACGCATCCATCTTCTGCTGGGCGCTTTCCAATGAGATCACGGCTGCAAGTGTGGTAAATGATGATCTGATCGAAAATCACCAGGCTCTGAAGGAGCTGGCGCACAAACTGGATCCGTCCCGCCCGACGTCCATGGCGTCCGTCTTCATGCTGGAGACCGACTCGCCGCTTCTTTCGGTGCCGGATCTGAACGCATATAATCTGTATTATGGATGGTATGTGGGCGAGCTGCAGGACAATGATGCGTTTTTCGACGAATTCCACGCGAAGTATCCGGACATGCCGATCGGCCTGACGGAGTACGGGGCGGACGCCAACTGCGCCTATCACAGCGCTCATCCGGAGAAAGGCGATTATACAGAGGAATACCAGTGCATTTACCATGAGCACATGCTTAAGATGATTGAGGAGCGCCCGTGGCTGTGGTGCACATTTGTCTGGAATCTGTTTGATTTCGGCGCGGACGGCCGGGATGAAGGCGGAAAGCACGGCCTCAACCAGAAGGGGCTTGTGCAGATCAATCACGAGACGCGCAAAGACGCGTTTTATCTGTACAAGGCGTACTGGAACAGAACCGAGCCGTTTGTTCATCTGTGCGGAAGCCGGTACGCAAACCGGACAGAAGACGTGACGGAGATCAAGGTGTACTCCAACCAGCCGTCCGTGACGATTTACATGGACGGAAATCCGGTCAAGACGCTGGAGGACGGTCCGGTCTTCACAATGCAGCTTCCGATTTCCGGCGATCATGTCATTGAATGCTTTTCCGGCAAATGCCGCGACGCGATCCGCATCAGCCACGTTTCGGAAGCGGACCCGTCTTACACCATGCCCAGCCGCAAGGAGGCAGTGAATAACTGGTTTGACGAGGAAATCGACCCGTCCTGCTATTCAGTTGAGGATAAGCTCGGCGAAATCGAAAAGAGCCCGAAGGCAGGCCCTGTCGTGATGGCAATGATGGAGAAGGCGGCCGCCTCGCGCGGGGATGTGGCGACATCGGTGAAGGACAATCCGGCTCTTCAGAAGATGCTCGCCAGACAGACACTGATTTCGATGCTTAAGCAGGCCGGAACAGATCCGGAGCAGATTAAGGAGCTCAACCGGATTCTGCAGGGAATCAAGAAGGAGAATTGAAATGGCTTACGCAGCAGTGCAGCAGATTCAGCTTGGATCGGTCATGAACCGTGAGAACGAGGCAGAAGCGGTGCTTGCACGCGCAAAGGCGGCAGGGCTTGCGGGCATAGAACTCAACGGATTCATGATCCGTCCGATTTCCATGCCCGTCAAGATGCTCACCCGCGCGGCCGGGATGCCGGTCGGAAACGGCGGAAAGCTTGACTGGCACGGCATCATCCGCAGAAGCGGGATGCTGGTCCCGAGCCTTCACCTGACGCTCGGCGAGGTGGAAAAAGACCCGCAGGCAGCCGCGAAAGAAGCGCTGTCTTTCGGCGCGCAGTACATCACCATCACGGCGATGTACCGGTATGACTACCGGGATCCGGCGCGTGTTCATGAACTGGCAAAGCGGCTTGACGCGGCAGACGAGAAGCTTAAAGCGTACGGCGTGCGGCTTTTGTATCACAATCACAACATCGAATTCATCAAACCTGAGCCGGGGAAAACCGTGTACGATATTCTGATGGACGAGACGCACATCGGTTTTGAGTTCGACAGCTACTGGGCTGTTGATGCCGGAGCAGACGCGGCGGGAATCATGGAAACTCTCGGTGACCGCCTGCGCATGTATCACATCAATGACCGCGGCTGCCGGCTGAACAAGACGCCTGTGACGCCGATTCTGAAGATGGACAGCATGGAGCTTGGCTGCGGGAATCTGGACCTGGACCGTTTTATCAGGATCGCCAGGCAGTACGCCGAGGCCATCATCATCGAGAGCCACCGGAATTTCGTAAACGGGGATCCGGTAAAGAGCATGGAAATATCCGCGAAGTTTCTGACGAAAAAACTGGGAGAAAATGCATGACACAGCTGAAAGATTGTTTCATCACATCTGAACTGCCGTACGTTGAAGGACGCGTCGACGTGTTCCGGCAGGCAATCCGTGTGAAAGAAGACTGTACGGCGCAGCTTGTCATCACGGCACTCGGCGTCTTTGAAGCGCAGATGAACGGAGAGAAAATCGGCGACAGGCTTCTCGCGCCGGGATTTACGTACTATCCGGCGCGCCTCCAGTACGAAAGCTTCAAAGTGGCTCTTCACAAGGGCGAAAACGAATTTGTTGTTTATCTCGGCCAGGGATGGTACTGCGGGCGGTTTACATTTGACAACAAAACGCAGCTGTACGGGGAAAAGCCGGCGGCAGCGTGGACCATCGACACGCCGGACGGGGAATTTTCGTCCCGCGAAGGCGTTGAGGAGATGAATTCTCCGTATGATTATGCCGGGCTGTATGACGGCGAAATCTACCGGGCCGGAAGGCTGCATGCGTCCGGGCGCAGGCCGGTACCTTTTAAAGGGAAACTTTCTGAGACGCTTGTCCCGGAGAGGTGCGGCGTGCGGCTGCGCGAGGCGATGCCGGTGCAGCAGATCATAAAAAGAGAAGACGGCTGCGTCCTTGATTTCGGCCAGAATTTTGCCGGTGTTCTCACGATCGACCCTGCGCATATGCACGGGAAAGTCCTGAAGATCCGCCACGGTGAGATTCTTGACGAGAACGGTGCGCTGTACACGGCCAACCTGCGCAAGGCAAAACAGGAACTGGTCTACTACAGAGATGAATTTGATGAGGAAAACAAGCCTTACACGCCGCGCTTTACGTATATGGGCTTCCGGTACGCCGAGATAACCGGCGTTCCGTACGAGGAAGGCCTGATTACGGCGCACGCGGTGTACAGCGACATGAAGCGGACCGGCTGGTTTTCATCGGAAAATGTCGAGGTCAACCGACTGTATCAGAATCAGCTCTGGTCGAACAAATCCAACTACGTAGAAGTTCCGACCGACTGTCCGCAGCGCGACGAGCGGATGGGATACACGGGCGATGCGCACGTTTTCGCCCGGACGGCGAGCTACAATTTCGACACGAGAGATTTCCTTGAAAAGTTCCTTCAGGATATGGCAGACAGTCAGCCGGGGCGCAAAGGATATATTCCCTCGACTGTCCCGGATTTCAAGGGACAGGGCGGGTTTCTCACCATGCAGGGCTGGGGCAATGCCATCACACTGATCCCGGAGATGCTGTACTGGCAGTTCGGGGATCCGGCATTTCTCACGGACCGGTACGGGAACATGAAGCAGTTCACCGATTACGAGATCCGAAAGGCCGGTCTGACGCACCTCTGGACGGGGCTGAATCTCGGCGACTGGCTCACGCCGGGGCGAGACATCCGCTACATGGCGGGACACAACGGCGCCGTCTCGAACGCATTTTTTGTGCATGATCTGAAGACAGTCATCTTCACGGCAAGGCTCCTCGGGAACAAGGAGGACGAAAAGCGGTACCGTCAGGAACTTGAAAAGGTGACACGCGCCTACGAAAAGCATTTCATCAATCCGGACGGCAGTATGAAAGATGACTACCAGGGCGCTGCGATCCTGGCACTCGCACTCGTTCTGCCGGAAGGAGAGCTGCGAGCGAAGGTTTACAGGCAGCTGACCGGGCGCATCCGCCGCGAAGGCATGCAGACCGGCTTCTTCTCGACACAGTACGTCCTCGGCCTGCTCGCGGATAACGGCGACGCAAAACTTGCGTACGACCTGCTCCTGCAGGAATCGTGCCCGGGCTGGATGTATGAAGTGAAGCGCGGCGCGACGACGATGTGGGAGCGCTGGGACGCCATCCGCCCGGACGGCACCGTCAACGAGACAAAGATGTCGTCGGACAACATGGTCTCTTTCAACCACTACGCGTTCGGCAGCGTCGGAGAGTTCTATTATCAGTATATCCTTGGAATCAGACCGCTCACACCGGGATTTGAGACCATCGCCATCAGACCATTCATGGACGAGCGCCTCGGACACGTAAAAGGAACATACGAAAGCGTGCGCGGCAAAATTCAGGTGGAGTGGGAGCTCAGTCATGGCAAATGGCTCCTTTCCGTCACAACACCGGCAGAGGCAGACGTAACAATGCCGGACGGAAGGAACGTACATATCTCAGCCGGTTCAGTTCTGGAAACCGGAACCGTAAATGAGGAGGGCAGCACACATGAAGTTTGAAAAAGGATTTTTACTCGGCGCGGCAACGGCTGCGCATCAGGTCGAAGGAAACAACACGCACAACGACTGCTGGGCACAGGAACAGATGAAATATACCAGCTATGCAGAGCCGTCGCTTGACGCTGTCGATCACTATCACCGCTACGAAGAAGACATCCGGCTGCTGAAGGAAGCGGGGCTTAATGCATACCGCTTCAGCCTCGAGTGGGCCAGAATCGAGCCGGAAGAAGGTGTCTTTGATGAAAAGGAAATTGAGCACTACCGGGATGTGATTCTCTGCTGCAAAAAGTATGGCGTCGAGCCGGTCGTGACGCTGTTTCATTTCTCAAGTCCTGTCTGGCTGATCCGCAAGGGCGGCTGGGAAGCGGACAGCACGCCGGATGATTTTGCCGCCTATGTCCGTGTTGTCGCAGAAAAGCTGGGGCCGGAACTTGGCCTTGTCTGCACGATCAATGAGGCGAACATGGGCCTGCAGATTGCAGCAATCGCACAGCGCTACCGGCAGCAGATGATGGCCGCCGCGGCCAGACTCAAGGCGGGCGGCGCTGACAATCAGGTCCAGATGGGCATCAATTTCAAGACCATGATGGAGAACCAGAAGCGTATCGCAGAGGAAAACAAAGAGGTTTTCGGAACGGAAAATCCGGCTGTTTTCTGCTCCGCGCGCTCTGCCGAAAGCGATGCAATCGTCATGAAGGCGCACGAAAAGGCAAGAGCCGTTCTTCGCAAACTCTGCCCGCAGGTCAGGCTCGGTCTGACACTTTCGCTGCACGATGTACAGGCGGCAGATGGCTGCGAAAAGCAGGCAGAGCAGGTCTGGAACAGCGAGTTTTCGCACTATGTTCCGTACATCAAAGATGACGATTTCCTCGGCGTTCAGTGCTACTCCCGCAACATCATCGGGGAAAACGGCCCGCTTCCGGTTCCGGAAGGTGCAGCAGTCACGCAGATGGGATACGAGAATTACCCGGAGTCGCTGGAGCATGTCATCCGCCGTGTTCACGCAGAATTTGGCGGTGACATTATTGTGACAGAAAACGGCATCGCGACAGCCGACGATGCAGAGCGCGTGAAGTATCTCGGTACAGCCATCGCCGGTGTGCAGTCCTGCATCCGGGACGGCATCCCGGTAAAGGGATATTTCTGCTGGAGTCTTCTTGACAATTTCGAGTGGCAGAAAGGATTCGCCATGACATTCGGTCTGATCGCCGTCGACCGCAGCACGCAGAAGCGCTTCCCGAAGCCAAGCCTTGCATTCCTCGGAAGTTACGCGCCGGACTGATCTGATCAGAAGATTTTTTTGCTCAGGGCACGGCCTGTTGGTCAGCAAAAGAGAGATTTTACAGGTTTCCGGTGACATTTTCACCCAAGGGATGGGCGCTGGTCAGCAAAATTGAAATAAAGCAAGTTTCCGGTGCGCTTTTTGGGATAATACAAGCTTTTTGCGCACCTGAAGCAAGTTTATACTGCCTGCCTTACTAAAAATGACCAATAGTCACAAAAATTCTGGTTTGTGAATTGAAATATTATCTCTTCCATCTAAAATGAAATTATAAGAAGGTTATTTATGTCCGGGCAGAGTATACTTGCCCAACACCAGTAATAGGGAGGAGGAGATTCTCAATGTTCTTTTACAACAATGATACGGATTACAGAGAGGAAATCCGCAGTTACTGGAACCAGAATGTCAGGAAGTTCCGCACAGCTAGTCTTGTCGCCGGCATCATCATGACGGTGCTCGGTATTCTCTGCTGCATCTTCCCGATGCGCTCGATGCTTGTGCTTGAGTACATCGCTTCGATTTTACTGCTGGTGATCGGCATTTACGAGATTTACGCGTTCAGCGTCCTGCCGGTCTTCCTGAAGACGGGCGGCGGCCTGCTCACCGGTATTCTGAACGTCATCATCGGAATCATGCTGATCACGTCTCCGGCGGAAACGATGATGTCGGTCTTCGCGGTGGTCATCGCCATCAATCTGATGATCCTCGGGGTAGAGGAGTGCGTCGCATACAGCCGCGCGAAATTCTACACCGTCGCGAACGCCGGCTGGCTTCTCGTTGAAGGCATCATCAACATCATCGTCTCGATTCTCTTTCTGTGCATGCCGGCCATGACCGTCGCGATCGGCATCGTCATCGCCATCTATCTCATCGTCACCGGCATCACCTGCATCTACGCTTCGTTCTCCGCGAAAGAGCTGCAGATCAAACCATGACAAATGTATAGCGTACATCAAGACTTGAATCAGGGCATATCGGTACAGCGGAAATGAGAAAACAAGCTCATTTCCGCTGTTTTTTATATGAGAAAGTCCGGCGGGGTGGCAGATGGTATTCCTCCTTATGCGTCGCGGGGAGTCTGGGCAGGCAGGAGTCAGCGGAAAGCAGGCTTGGCGTCATTTCCGGTGCGTTCCGGGTGTTTCCGGGCGTGTGCCAGTCATCGGAAATCAAGTTGGAGGCTTTTCCGATGCGATTTTTGGGATGATACAGGCTTTCAGCGCACCGGAATAGCCTTTAAGGTGATTCCCGATGACAATTTGCTTCTCAACTGCCCGTTTTGGTCATCGGACGGACTTGTTTTCCGAATTTTGCTGACTACCCGGTCCCGAATAGCCCCGCCGGCGCACCGGAAACAAGTTTGTTCTTCATTTCCGCTGACGTGGTCAGTCAGGACAGTCCGCCGGCGCACCGGAAACAAGTTTGTTCTTCATTTCCGCTGACACCGCCAAGTCTGATTCAGCCTCCCTCCGACAAGATCCCTTCTTTTTCCATTCTGCACAAGAATCTGCCAAATATTTGTCAATGATGCGGGTGCTCCTTGAAAATTGAGCGATTTGATTTTGTGATAGTGTACAAACGGCCGGCGGTATCTTATAATAAATTTATAAAGATTTCATATTTATCCTTGGAGGGAGGAGAGCTATGAAAGATAAGATCTTTGCGGTATTGCAGAGAATCGGGCGAAGCTTCATGCTGCCGATCGCGATACTGCCCGTCGCCGGCATTCTGCTTGGCCTCGGAAGTGTTTTCACCAATGAGACGACTCTCGAAACCTACCATCTCGTCGGAGCTTTCGGCGAGGGGACGGTCATGTGGGCTGTCAACACCATTTTCAAATCAGTCGGCAATGCAATATTCAACAACCTGGCTGTTTTGTTTGCGATCGGTGTTGCGATCGGAATGGCCAGAAAAGAGAAGGAAGTCGCGGCGCTTTCCGCTTTCATCGCCTATGTGGTCATGAATACGGCGATCGACGGTATGCTGATGATCACCGGACAGATTGATTCGACCGGTGCCCTGACCGAGAACGCCACCATTCTTTCCGGCGCAATCACCACCAGCCTCGGCGTCACGACGATGCAGATGGGCGTATTCGGAGGTATCATCGTCGGCCTTGGCGTCGCGTCGCTGCACAATCGATTTTACAAGATTCAGCTGCCGAATGCGATTTCGTTCTTCGGCGGATCCCGTTTCGTGCCGATCATTTCGACGATTGTATACACATTTGTCGGGATTCTGCTGTACTTTGTGTGGCCGCCGGTATCTGCCGGCATCAATGCTCTCGGCGGAGTTGTACAGGCGTCCGGCTATGTCGGCACGTTCCTCTTTGGTATCATCAAGCGTGCGCTGATTCCGTTCGGTCTCCATCACGTATTCTATATGCCGTTCTGGCAGACGGCTGTCGGCGGTACAGAAGTGATCGACGGCGTCACCTATTACGGCGGCCAGAACATCTTCTTTGCGGAGCTGGCGCATTCCTCGGAGATCACGCACTTCTCGGCCAATGCCTGCCGGTATTTCTCCGGTGAGTTCATTTTCATGATCTTTGGTCTGCCGGGCGCGGCGCTTGCCATGTACAGAACCGCGAAGCCGAACAAGAAGAAGCAGGCGGGCGGTCTTCTGCTTTCTGCGGCACTCGCCTCTATGCTTACCGGTATCACGGAGCCGATCGAGTTCTCGTTCCTGTTTGCAGCTCCGGAACTCTTCTTGGTACAGGTTATCCTGGCAGGTTCCTGCTACATGGTAGCTCATATCCTGAACATCGCCGTCGGCGTGACTTTCTCCGGCGGACTGCTGGATCTGCTGTTCTTCGGTATCCTGCAGGGCAACGCGAAGACCAGCTGGCTGCTGATCATTCCGTGCGGCATTGTTTACTTCCTGCTGTACTATTTCATTTTCACGTACCTGATCAAGAAGCACAACTTCAAGACGCCGGGCCGTGAAGACGATGACGAAGATACGCATATGCATTCCAAGGCCGAGTACCTTGCTTCAAAAGGCAAGGGTGGCAGCGCATCCGGCGGAAATGCTGCATCGGCTGGAAACGGCGGCATCTCCGAGACCATAACAAATGCACTCGGCGGCAAGGCCAATCTGTCTGATGTAGATGCCTGTGCGACCAGACTTCGTGTGACGGTTAAAAAGCCGGAACTTGTCAATGACAATCTTCTGAGGAGTACCGGTGCAGCCGGAGTTGTTCACAAGGGACAGGGAATTCAGGTCATCTACGGCCCGAACGTTGCTGTCATCAAGTCCAATCTTGAGGATTACCTGGACAGCGCACCGAACGAAGAAGTAAATACAAATGAGACGTCTGACGCTGCCGGGGAAGCGGCTGCGGCAGAACCGGAAAAACCGCAGGAAGAAGCACCGGCTAAGAAGCAGAAGCTGGTGAAGGTTGTCAAGATCAGCAGCCCGATGAACGGAACAGCGATGCCGCTTGAAGAAGTTCCGGATGAAGGATTCGCCGGCGGCATGATGGGTCTCGGCGCGGGTGTACTGCCGGCAGAGGATACCGTCTACGCGCCGGAGGACGGCGAGATTTCGCTTCTCTTTGACACGAAACATGCCATCGGCATCACGACCGATTCCGGTGTAGAACTGCTGATCCACATCGGCATCGACACAGTCAAGCTGAACGGCGAAGGCTTCACGCCGCTGATCAACACCGGAGACAAGGTGAAGAAGGGGCAGCCGATCATGAAGCTTGATCTTGAGTTCCTGAAGAGCCATGCTCCGAGTCTGGCAACGCCTGTGCTTGACACAGCGCCGGACGATAACAAGAAGTATCGTCTCCTCACGAACGGTCCGGTCAAGGCTGGAGAAGAACTCTTCGCAATCGATTACTACGAGGATGAATGAAATAAAACAGTAACATAAAAGAAAGGGCCGGAGCAGCAATACCGCTCCGGCTCATTTTTGTGAAATGTATACCAGATTTTCTTATAGCTTTATACATTTGCCCTCGGTGATGCCGTTTTCATTGAAAGCGTCAACCCGGACAAAATAGTCTCTGCCTTTGACGAGAGCGCCGATGCGTTTGCTTCCCGGTTCAAAGATCATATAGCTGTGATAGAGCTTTGACGGTGAGGAGCCGAAGAGAATGTTGAAGCCAAGAGTATCCGGCTGCTCTTTTATCTGTACCTCCATGTCAAGACCGTCTGTCCGCGCCGCACTGAAAGCCGGTGCCGCAGGCTTTTCGCCGTTTCCGAGGCCGAACACGCGCAGACCGGAGATGCAGGGCTGCTGACCGTAAGGAACCGCCATATCAGAAAGCCGCAGGAAACGCGCAGCAAAACCATCCTCCCGGACGACAAGATCGTGGGAAAGGTCTGTCTGGGCTGCTGATTTGTCTTCCACGACAAACCAGTTCGTGCCGTCCGTGGATCCTTCGAGTTTCCACTGCGTTCTGCCATCCGCTTCATCGATATACCGCGCCTGCGTGCCGGGGCGGATTTGGCCCGGGCAGGGAATATCAATGTGATCATCTGCGAAATTCACCTGTACGGCATTTACCGTCATGGTTTCCCCAAGATCAACCGTCAGCCATTCGCCGCGGTCAGGTGTCGCGGCGCGCCACCAGCTCTGTACGTTTTCCTCTGCTGCCTTATCCGGCTCGTGGCCGGGAGTGTGAGAGGAGGCAAATGCCTGTTTGCCAGCACTCAGCAGCATCCAGGCCGGGCTGCGCCAGGGATCTTCTTCTTTTTCAGAAACAACCACCGGCCAGTCGCCGTACCGCTGGTTACAGAACAGCTCCCCGTCCGCGTCAAAGCCGGCCGGCCAGAGGCCGACGCGGCGCTCAAAATTGTGGTTGACGGAGATGCGCATCGTGGCAGTGTGCCACCAGTTTCCTTCTTTGTCCTTCATGGTCGAACCATGTCCCGCGCCAGGCAGAAACCCGCCCGGTTTGTAAGAATACGGGGTGTTTTGCGCCAGACGGAAGGGCCCGAGCGGCTTTTCGCTGACATATACGCCGTCGGAGTAGGTGTTGTACTGCGTGCCAGGCGCGGCGTACTGGAGATAGTACCTGCCGTCATGCTTGTCCATCCACGCGCCTTCGATGAAAGGCATTTTCGTGAACATACCGCGGATCATGGACTTATATTCGTCTGGAATTTTATCTGCCGGCATCGGGATGTTTTTCAGGAAAGCCTGATATTTTGCTTCGACTTCTTCCCTGGAAGCGGGCAGAACGCTGTTGTCTTCGCCGACGCGCTCGTAGCCGATCTCATACGGGTGACCATGAATAAGTTCTATCCGCTCCGTCTTCGGCTGCATGGTGTCCGGATCCAGTTCAACGCCCCAGATTGGCGTGGCGTTCGAACAGCCCCAGTAAAAGTAGATCCGCCCGTCATCATCCAGAAACAGATTGGGATCCCAGAACGGAAAACTTCCTTCGATACGCTCATACGGTCCGTTCAGGATGTCCTTCGTGCGCCAGCGGTCGCAGTTGTGCTCACGGGCTGAGGCGCAGAAGTACACCCAGTCACCCGCCACGCGCACGTCCGGCGCGTAGTCATAGAGCGGCAGACTGTCCGGAAGACGATGCGCTTCCCAGTTCACAAGATCATCCGATACCCACACGCCAAGCGTCATGGAAGCGAAGATGTAGTATCTTCCCTTGAACCGGATCATCGATGGGTCCGCCGCCTCGCGGCAGATCTGCATCTTTCCGCCATTCCGCTGGTCGACATTAAACTGGTAACGGTAGGGGACATTTAAAGGATTGCAGTAATACTTCATAATGAAAGATTCCTTTCCCCGCCTCGCACATGGCAAATGTGACCGGCAGGCATTTTCGCACGTTATCTTTTCCTTACTTCTTCTTTTCTGATTGTAGAAAAATAAATAAAAAGCGTAAAGCTAAAAATTTGCGAAAAAGGATAAAAATCAGAGATACCTTCCCGTCACACTTTCCCTGCAGTTCTTTATCGCTTCGACACTCCCGCAGACCGTGATCCGACCGCCGGTTTCCCCGCCCCCGGGGCCCATATCCACGATGTAATCGGCGTTGTGAATGACGTCCAGGTCGTGCTCAATGACGATCACCGTCGCGCCCTGGCTGATGAGCGTCTGAAAGACGGTTAAAAGCGTCTTTACGTCGAGCGGGTGCAGGCCGATGGTCGGCTCATCAAAGACAAAGAGCGAGTCTTCCTGCGGTCTGCCCATTTCGCTCGCAAGCTTCAGGCGCTGTGCCTCACCGCCGGAAAGTCCCGGCGTCTCTTCTCCAAGGGTAAGATACCCGAGCCCCAGGTCGTGCAGAACCTGCAGCCGCCGGCATACAAGCGGGAGCCCTTTGCACGCTTCAAGCGCCTCGTCGACACTCAGCTGCATCAGCTGCGGCAGAGAGTATGATTTGCCCGCTTTGTTGGTCCAGAAAATCCGACCGGCTTCGCTGCCGTACCGGCTGCCGCGGCAGTCCGGGCAGGTGATCTCGACGTCGGGCAGGAACTGGACATCCAGACTGATCGTGCCTGTCCCGTCGCATGTCGGGCAGCGGAGTTCGCCGGTATTGTACGAGAAAGCGCCGGCTTTCAGTTTCCGCTCTTTTGCCTGTGCGGTTTTCGCAAAGACCTTGCGCAGCTCGTCGTGCACATTGGCATATGTCGCAACGGTCGATCGGATGTTGATGCCGATCGGCGTCGCATCGATCAGCTTGACGAAGTGGATCCCGTCAGCCTTGACATTTGTCACGTGGGGCGGAAGCGGCTTCCCGTCGATCATCGCCTGCAGGCCCGGAATCAGGCTTTCCAGAACCATCGTGGTTTTGCCGGACCCGGACACGCCGGTCACGACCGACAGGCGCCCTTTCGGAAAATGCACGTCAAGCGGTTTCACCGTGTGGATCGGGCCGGTTGTCATGTGAATATCGCCCAGATCAAAAAGGTGATCCGGCGCGGCCGGCTGGCGAATCTGGACGGTCTTTTCGCCGGACATATACGGGCCGATGACGGAAGCGGGGGATTTCTCGATGTCGGGAATCGTGCCCTGCGCGATGACCTGCCCGCCGGAGGCGCCGGCCTTCGGTCCCATCTCGATCATCCAGTCGGCGTGTTTTAAGATCCGCGTGTCGTGATCGACAAGCACCACGCTGTTGCCGTCCGCGACCAGATCGTCCATGACACCGGTGAGTCCGTCGATGTTCGCCGGGTGAAGGCCGATCGACGGTTCATCGAGCACATAGAGAACACCCGTCGTGCGGTTGCGGACCGCACGGGCCAGCTGCATGCGCTGGCGTTCGCCGGTTGAGAGTGTGGAAGCTGCGCGGTCAAGGCTCAGATACCCGAGCCCCAGATCAAGCAGCCGCTTTGCTACGCTCTGAAACGATTCGCAGATACTTATCGCCATCGGGCGCATTTCTTCCGGAAGCGAGTCCGGCACACCCTTCACCCAGACCACCAGATCATCAAGCGTCATCTGGCACGCCTGATCAAGCGAAATTCCGCGAAGCCTCGGAGCTCTCGCTGCTTCCGAGAGTCTGGTGCCGTGGCAGTCCGGGCAGACGCCGGTCTTCAGGAACTTTTCCACGCGCTTCATTCCTTTTTCGTCCTTGACGTGGGAGAGGGCATTTTCCACGGCATATTTTGCGTTGAAGTAAGTGAAATCCATCTCGCCGGCAGCACCGGTCTTGTGATTCTGGTAGATCAAGTGATGCTTTTTTGCGGGGCCGTTGAAGACGATGTCGCGCTCTTTGGGCGTCAGATCCTTGAACGGCACGTCGGTGCGCACGCCCATGTCGCGGGCGATGTCCTTCATCAGCGACCACATCAGCGTCTGCCACGGCAGCACTGCGCCTTCGTCAATCGTGAGGCTCTCGTCCGGCACCAGTGTCGATTCGTCAACCGTGCGCACAACGCCCGTGCCGCCGCACGTCTTGCACGCGCCGGTGCTGTTGAACGCCAGGTCTTCCGCGCCCGGGCCGTAAAATACAGCGCCGCAGACCGGACACGTGATTTCCTTCATCGCCGCAACATTCATCGAAGGCGGCACATAGTGGCCGTTCGGGCAGCGGTGGCTCGCGAGCCGCGAAAACATCAGCCGCAGACTGTTCAGCAGTTCCGTCGACGTGCCGAACGTAGAGCGCACGCCCGGAACGCCCGGCCGCTGATGCAGCGCCAGTGCCGCCGGCACATACCGCACGTCGTCAACCTCAGCCTTCTCCGCCTGCGTCATCCGCCGCCTCGTGTACGTCGAAAGCGCCTCCAGATACCGCCGCGACCCCTCCGAGTACAGCACGCCCAGTGCCAGCGACGACTTTCCGGATCCCGATACCCCGGCGATCGCCGTGATCCCCCGCAGCGGAATGTCGACATCCACATCCTTCAGATTGTGAACCCGCGCCCCGCGGACCTCAATCCACTCCGGCTCTTTCTTCCTTTTATCATCCATGGCAAATGTATCCCTTTGAAAATCCTCAGACTTTACTCAATTCAGTATACTACGTGGTATACTCTTGTCTGCATGTCAAGGAGAAAAAAGATGAATGTTGAAATAAGAGAGCACACGCATTCAGACCTTCCGGATATGATCCGCATCTGGAATCAGGTTGTGGAAGACGGAATGGCATTTCCGCAGCTGGAAACACTGGACGAGCAGTCAGGCAAGGAATTCTTCGGCTCTATGTACTGCGGCGTCGCCGAGATGGACGGAAAAGTTGTCGGTCTGTACATTCTGCACCCCAACAACATCGGCCGTGTCGGCCATATCGCCAATGCAAGTTACGCAGTAGAGCGCGGCACGCGCGGGCTTCACATCGGCGAAAAACTTGTTGCTCTCTTACAGACGCCCATTCAGCACAGCAGCCACATGATCAGGCTTTTTGATGAACTTTCAGGCTGATATTAAGAGCTGGATTCATCACTTTTTATCTTCTGGCAGGCAAGTTGATGAATTAGTTACTTCAAACCGCCTTATTTATTCATCAGGATGGCCATTTGCAGGATAAATGATGAATTAGCTGAGTCGAACCGTCAGCAAGATTTATACATTTCAGCAAAAGCCAGGGGAAATGATGAATCAGCCATAGCAAACCACAAATTTGATTCATATTGAGTCCAGGTAAGCTGCATTATTTTTCACAAAAATTTTTTTCAATAATTCGAAAATCATGAAAAGTGTGACCGGCACGACTGAAGCCGACACATCCTCAACCTTCAAGACAGTCGATCCGAACGTGACAAAGAGGAACATATACAAATCCAGGGCCAGAATGAAATACAGCAGGTAAACGCCCAGTACGGAAGTATTGGCATTGTAAAATTCTAATAAAGAGAAAAAATCGTCAAATAACGACATTCATATTGACGGGTGTACTTATCCTCCGATATACTGAATCAGGGAGGAAGAAGACAATGATCATAAAACTCAGTGTGCAAAATTATAAATCATTTGATGAAAAAGAAGAACTCAACCTGGTTTCCTCCAGCAAAATTCGCAGCAATTCCGAGCATAAAATAAAAATCAAACAGACTTCTATGCTCAAATATGCAGTAATTTATGGCGCCAATGCTTCCGGAAAATCAAATCTGATTGAAATATTTTCCTTTATTCGCAGGTGTGTCCAAAATGGAATTCCAGTGGAGTCTTTTAACGATTTCTGCAGGAATCGGCAGGAAAATAAAGAAAAGCCAAGTGTGTTTGAATTGTTGTTTACAGCGGGGGAGAAGTTCTATGCATATGGATTTTCTGTGATATTGAATCAGAGAAAAATTACAGAAGAATGGCTGTATGAATTACTGCAGAATGGTGAGGCCAAAAATTTATTTGAGAGGGAGGGCGGAAGTGCGCCTGCACTTGGCAGGGACGTCATTCTCTCGGATGCCGAAAGAAATCGATTCACTGTATATGCTGATGATTTTGCAGGACATGAAACATCTCTGTTTCTGACAGAGATGAATCGCAATAAAAAATATACAGAAAATTCCAGACTTGGATTTTTTCGTAATGTGTACGGGTGGATCCTGCAGAATCTGATTATTCTGAATCCGAATACAGCTATTTCCAATTTTGAACAATTTTACGATGACAAATCACTGGAAGAAATCAATCAGCTCATACAAACCTTTGATACCGGTATTTCAAAAGTTTCTATCCGGAAGATATCCATGGATGAACTCAGTACATTGATCCCGGAACCAATATTGTCGCAGATGATTTCTGATTTGAAATCGCAGATTAAAAGGTCCGTACTGCCGCGAGTTCAGATATCTTTTCGAACAGCGTCTAATATTATTAATATAACGATTGATAAGGAAGGCAATGAAGAAATTTCAACACTCTCTTTTCGGCACGGTAAATCCATCTTTGATTTTGATTTTAAAGACGAATCAGATGGAACCAGAAGGTTATTTGATTTAATTGATCTTCTCGTAAACCCGCGCGATGATGTGGTTTACGCCGTTGATGAACTGGAGCGGAGCCTGCATCCTAAACTTACAGAACATTTCCTGAAATTATTCATGGAAGCACACAAAGGACAGCATGTGCAGCTGATTTTTACTACACACGAGGATACCATCATGGATCAGGACCTGTTCCGGCGAGATGAAATCTGGTTTGTAGAGCGTGGTGCAGATAATGCAAGCAGAATCTATTCTTTGGATAAGTTTAAAGAACGATATGATAAGAAATTAAGTAAATCGTATCTGGAAGGACGGTATGGGGCGATACCGGTGTTTCGGAAATTTTCATTTCATGATAAGGAGGATTAATGCCGGTTCGTACATATTCAAATTGGAACAAGCGTGCTTCTGATGATGAAGAGCAGATAGAACCTTATAGAAAATATTTCTTTATTTGTGAAGGAGCCAATACCGAAACTTTCTATTTTGAACAATTGATTGATCTTAGAAAACAGTTAGGGATTCATCCATTGATTGATATCCGACTGATGAAAAAGACAGAAGGCGATCGCAATCTATCATATCCAAAGAAATTAATAGAATTTGCCAATCAGCAGAAGAATAATCCTGAGCTTGATTTTGATAAAGAACACGATCGAATGATAGTGGTTTTTGATGCGGATATTTTTGAGAGAAAAGTACCCGGATATGACGAATTAATCCGACAAGGCGAGGAAGATAATATTCTCGGAATAACGAATCCGGCTTTTGAATTGTTTCTTTTGCTTCATATTGAAAATTCCTGGGAAAGGCTGATAAAACCACATATTAACGAGTTCTTTCTTCCTGACAATATGGGCGGAAAAAACAGCCTTTCCTATAGACTTCTTCAACAGGAAACAGGGATGAACTCCAAGACAAATCGCCGTATCGGTCACCTTGCAGCACAGGTTGAAACAGCGATCCAGCAGGAAAAATTCCTGAATGAAGATATTCATGACTGTAAAGGAAAGCTAACCTGCAATCTCGGCAAAATAATCCGGATGATTCAGGATGACAGGGCAGCAATTTAGTACATCCCCGCAAATATGGACGCGCACACCACGGTGATGAGTCCGGACACTACGATTGCCAGGCTGCTCATTGATCCTTCAATCTCACCCATTTCCATCGCCTTTGCCGTGCCGATCGCGTGAGAGGCGGTGCCGGCAGCAAGTCCCTTGGAGATCGGATTTTTGATCCGGAAAAGGCGGCAGATCGGCTCGATGATCATGTTGCCGAACACGCCGGTCACGATGATGACGGCGACCGAAATCGTCACATTGCCGCCCAGTTCCTCCGAAATTCCCATGCCGATCGCCGTTGTGATCGACTTCGGCAGAAGTGTCACATACTGAGGATGCGTCAAACCGAACGCCACTGAAAGCACGAGAATCGATCCCATGCTTGCGATAACCCCGGCCAGCACAGCCAGCAGAATCGCGCCCAGATTTTTCTTCAGCATATCCATCTGCCGGTAGAGCGGAATCGCCAGCGACACCGTCGCCGGTGTCAGCAGATAGCTCAGATACTGCGCACTCTTATTGTATGAATCATAGTCAACCCGGAAAATGAGCAGAAACACAATCACAATCACGATCGAAATCAGCAGCGGATTGCAGATGTCGGATTTCGTCTTACGGCGCAGAAAAATACCGGCGCCATAGGCAAGCAGACTGATTGCAACGCCTGCCGTCGTCGAATTCAGAATCAGATCATTCATCAGTCTTCCACCTTCTTATCCACGACATTTTCCGTCTCGCGCCCGTTTTTTGTCCGGGAAAGCAGCCAGTCCGAAACCTTTCCGGTCACAACCATGACGATCACCGTGACAACCGGCGTAATCACGAGCACCGGCACAAGCATACTCTGCATGTCAGCCCAGGAAACGAGCAGCCCGACGCCTGCCGGAATGAACATCAGCGGCATCAGCTCCACCAGCAGGTCCGCCACCCTGCCGACGCTTTCCAGCTTCACAACATGCATCATAAGCAGCGCCAGCATGATCACAAGCCCGTAGATGCTGGCCGGAACCGGCAGCGGAAGCAGATAGTGCAGAATCTCGCCGATACACGTCACAAACATAATGATGACAAATTGCCGGAAATATCTCATGATTCCATCCCTCAGAGCATCAGAAAAATTTCCTTTCGATAGTACCACAGACGCTTTTTTCGCTCAAGAAGGTACAGCGTCAAAGGAAAATGCCATCCGGTGGAATTGCCGGCCGGCTTGTGGCATAATACCGGGTAAGAGCGCTCGCATCGGGGCACCGGGATTTCAGTTTTCGCAAACCGGCACAGGCCGGTATCTTTTCTTTAAAGGTATACTTTTTATTAATGCAGGAAAGGCGTTGTAATGGCATTTTCAGGGAATAACAACAATAAAATCAACCCGATCATGATGATGAAGCTGGCAGGACGCTGGAAGAAGTTCAATGAGGAACACCCGAAGGTTGTTCCGTTCTTCCGCGCCGTGGCCGGCAGCGGCATCCAGACGGGATCCATTATCGAGATCAAGGTGACCGACCCGAATGGAAAAGAGTATGTCTCCAACATCCGCGTGACCCCGGATGACATGGAAACGGTTGAAATGCTAAAGAACATGCAGAATGACGGAGGGGCAAATCAGTGAAATTTTCAGATATGCCCTATACACGCGTCGATTTTAATCAGGTGAAAAAAGATTTCGCGGCGCTGACGGCGGATTTTGACGCTGCAAAATCAGGCGCAGAGCAGTTCCAGGTGCACAGCCGTTTCAGTAAGCTTATTGATCATGTGTCAACCGAGATGACCTTGGCTGAGATCCGCCATGACATCGACATGACCGATCCGTTTTACGCGCAGGAACAGAAATTCTGCGATGAGAACCGTCCGGTTTTTCAGAACATGGTGGTGGCTTTTCAGCGGAAAATGTACGAGTCGGCTTTCCGCCCGTATCTGGAAGAGCGCATCGGCGGCGTGGCGTTCAAAAATATTGAGCTTGCCATGAAGAGCGTGGATGAAAAGCTCATTCCGCTCATGCAGGAAGAAAACGCGCTGACAGATCAGTACAACAAGATCCTTGCCACCGCGAAGATCGACTGGAACGGCGAGACGCTCAACCTCTCCCTGATGAGCCCGTATCTTCACAACGCTGACAGAACTGTGCGGCAGAAAGCCTGGGAGAAATATTCTGCTTTCTTTGCCGCGCATGCAGACGAGTTTGATGAGATCTATGACCGGCTGGTTAGAAACCGCACCGCCCAGGGGCAGAAGATGGGGTATGAGACCTACCTGCCACTTGGCTACGCCCGCATGATGCGCAACTGCTATACCCGCAGTGATATCCGGGAGTTCCGCAGCCAGGTGAAGAAGGACTGGGTGCCTTTTGCCGCGAAGATCACGGAGATGCGGCGGCGCGAGCTGGGGGTGGATCATCTCACCTACATAGACGAAGGGGTCTATCTGCGCAGCGGCAACCCGGCGCCGGTCGGAACGCCGGAGCAGATCCTTGAGGCTGGCAGGAAGATGTACGGGGAACTCTCTCCGGAGACCAGACAGTTCATGAACTTCATGTGTGACAATGAGCTCTTCGACGTTCTCGGACGCAAGACCAAGAAGACCGGCGGATACATGACCTATCTGCCGGACTATAAGTCGCCGTTCATCTTCGCCAACTTCAACGGCACCAGCGGCGACGCGGACGTCATCACCCATGAGTGCGGCCACGCCTTCCAGGGGTGGCTGGTGGCGGACGATCCGATTCGGGAGCATGCCGACATCACGATGGAGACCGCTGAGACGCACTCCATGTCCATGGAATTCTTTACAGAGCCGTGGATGAACCTACTCTTCGGCGACAGGGCAGCGGACTATGTGAAGATGCACTTCATGGATGCCATCCTGTTCATCCCGTACGGAACCATGGTGGATGAGTTCCAGGACATCGTTTATTCGGACCCCGGCCTCTCGCCGGCAGCGCGCGATCAGGTGTGGCGCGACCTGGAGCGGCAGTACAAGCCGCACCTTGACTACACCGGCAACGTCTACTACGAGCGCGGCGGTTTCTGGCAGAAACAGCACCACATCTACGACTGCCCGCTGTATTACATCGACTACTGCATCGCCGGCACCAATGCCCTTCAGTACAAGGTCTGGATGGACAAGGATTACAAGGCCGCCTGGGACAGCTACCTGAAACTCTGCCGCCTGTCCGCCTCCGACTTCTTTGACGGCCT
>OMUP01000080.1 GCA_900314255.1 uncultured Lachnospiraceae bacterium
AGAAGAGAAGTCTCATTAAAAAGAATGGTTTTGAATATATTGGAATGCCGGAGAGTGTTGAGAAGATGCCTTCCGGCATTTTTACACCCCCTGAAAAGCGAAAAAATTCTCTGAAGTAATATTTAAGAGGATTCGAAATCAAACGTACCTTGAAAATTCAATAATGTTTCCAAGCCCGGTTGCCGGGGCGTAGAGTTCGGCAACAGTGACCGAAGACGGCTGAAGATTTTCGGGGCGCCGCCAGACGAGCACCGTTAAGACAGCAAATGGTAATTCTCTATGTCAGTCAAAACTGAATGGAATAAAAGTATAAGCAATATTTCAGCTGTTCTATCGGCTATACGGGAGAAAGGAGTCACATATGAGGGAAAAGATCATCAGAGTGATTGAAGAAAAGCAGATACATGGAATTACTTTCACAATAGTAGAAACGATGTACGAATTCGGCACCCACTATGTGCTTCTCACCAACGGTCTACCTGGCTTTCATTCAGTAGATCTTGAACGTGTACAGAGATACATGAACAGTATTTAATTTATTTTCCAAACACCAGATACTGTATTGATTGGAATTAATCATCAGCAAAAGACAGAAAAGGCAAGCTTGTTAAGGAGGTATCCGCATGAACATTAAAAATTATCCCGCAAATACTGAGACTGTAGTAAAAATCGACAAGCTTGTCCGTGTCGCAGATAAGAGGCTCTTGTCAGAGCGGATGTCTTCCCGCATGGTTCAGTGCGCGTCCGTGCTGGACGCGGGAGGGCATATCGGCTGGCAGATGATCGTTCCGGTCAAAGGGCTGGCAAGGATGTCTGTATTCGGCACCAGGCATCTACGCAAAGAAGATCTGGAATGGATTCTTGAAAAGACCGGCAAAATATCAAAACGTATGGATTCCGGCGTTATTGGCGAAAATCTTAGGCAGCTTTATGAAATCTATCTTCCGATAACCGAGAGCAGCTATAGAGCATCATCTATAGGTTTCAATGCAGCTGCCCAGAAAAGATCGGATGACGGATTTTCAAAATGGCCGGCGTATTATTCAGCTGAATTTGAGGAACTTATACGGGTTCTCCAGACTTCCGGCGTGGTTCTTCGTGTTGTGGCAGGCCCGGCCAGCGAGGACGAGCAGTTACTGTGCCTTAAAAACACGCTCTGCACTTATGATATCAGGAATATATCTTCTAAAGACTATATAGGAAGGCCTGTGAAGATGCGGGTTCTGCTCCGGCTGCCGGAGTCTCCGTCTGTGAGGCTTAAGACCGTTATTGAGGGCTCTGTTCAGGGAGCAAAGCTGAAATACATCGGAACGATGGATGAGCAGGAAGCCAGAGATGCCTGGGACATGCCGCTTGTAAACGCTGTGACCATCCCTGATTACGCTGCGAGAATTCTTGCAATGGAACCGGAAGCTCGGGGAAATGTTGTAGGCATAGAGGTATGTGAAGAACAGATGAAAAAAATCCCAGCCAACCATAAAAACCCAAAAGACAGTAAGGCTGTCTCCATTGGCAGAGCCATGACAACTACAGGGGTTAAGCGGACAATCAGTATCGGGGAAGTAGATTTAAAACGTCATTACCAGATTGTAGGACAGACAGGCACAGGAAAATCGACGCTGCTTACGAAGCTTATTCTCAGCGCGATAGAGAAGGGACACGGACTGACTTTCTTTGATCCGCATGGAAGCACCATTGACACGGTTCTCAGATGTGTTCCTGAAAAGTACGCCGCGAAAGTAAGAGTCGTGCATATTGGCGACTCTGAAAATCCGGTACCACTCAATATCTGGGACAGTGATGATCCGGAAAAGGAAGAACGGAACATCAATGACCTCTGTGACCTTTTTGGAGACATCTTCGATCCTCGAAAAGAAGGTTTTCTTGGCCCACGCTGGGAAAGATGGTTTGCCACCTTTGCCAAAGCATCCATCGCTTTCCTGGGGCGCAGGGCTTCTCTTGAGAGCATAGCGGTCATTTCACAGAGCCAGGACAATATGCTGAAAGTCAGCCGGGCAATTTATAACAAGTATCCTGAACTGATAGAAACGATCAAACAGGAGTACGGCACTGACAAAAGTAGTGATTTTCAGAACATGCTCAACTGGTATTTGTGTAAGTTCCAGAGGCTTACATCCGTGGAGCAGTTAAGAAAGACACTCGGGGCTGGCGCGAATGTTCTGGATTTCAACCACACTATAGATACAGACACGGTCACACTGATTGACCTTGCATCTCCGGAAATCGGTACTCATGCCGCAAGGATCATAGGAACTCTGCTTCTTATGAAGCTGTGGAACGCGGCTCTGGCCAGACAGAAACGGGATATGACTCACCTTGTTGTTGTGGACGAAGCGTCTCTGTTCCAGACGAATCCCATGCCAAGGATGCTGGCGGAATCAAGAAAGTTCGGGATTTCCATGGTGCTGTGCCACCAGCATACGGGGCAGCTGTCTTACGAGATCCGGGAGGCGCTTGAGGCAAACTCTGCGAATTTCAGTGCGTTTAGACTATCTGCAAAGGATGCCATGGCAGCAGCTGTAAGATTTGACGATCCGGAAATGAAAGTCTCTCTTACTCGGCTGGATGCCTTCAACGCGGTAACGACACTGAGCGTGGACGGCCATCAGACGGCTCCGTTTACGCTGGAGACGGAACGGCCTAAAAAGCAAAAAAATGGTGAAGAGATCGCAAAGCAGATCGAGACACTCAGTTTGAAGACGCTGGTAAAGCCATACCGGGATTTACAGGCATTGACATCTGCCCAGATACGTGACCTTCTGAACCATCCGGAGAAAGTGTCAGAGCAGAATCCGGCATGGCTTAAGGAGTGGACACGCAGAAGAAATGAAATGAGGAGAGCGGGCTGATATGAGAAAGGAGTGATGCCGGATGATCAATTTTAACAAACTTGACAGAGAGGAATTGTCTACAAACGGATTTGCTTTTGAAACGCAGGAAGAGGCGGATCTGTTCGCGGAAGTAATCAGGGAAGAACTGGAAATCCGCATTGGAGAGGCTATTACGAGGAAAGTTGGCGAAGAGAAAGCAAAGGAGTTTGATCTGTGCAGCCCGGAGAAGGCCAGAGAATGGCTCGATAAAAACTGTCCGGAACACAGGGATATTGTCAGGGAAAAGAGGGACGAACTTGCCAGAGAAATGGAGAAATACAAATCCCGTATACCAGGGCTGGTTCAGAGTGGAGACAACGAAGAAACCTTAAAAACCGGAAAACAGGCGAACGAACGTGATGATACGCCGATAGAACAACTTGACTTGAGCGTTCGCAGTTATAACTGCCTGAAGCGGGCAGGATTATGTACTATAGGAGACGTTATGGCTTATGGAGATCTATCGAAAATAAGGAATCTCGGCAGGAAATGCGTGGAGGAGATAAAGGCAAAGATCTGGGAAGCCGTGAACCTGCCCGCACCTTTAACATCTGAGAAAGCGCCTGAGAACACAGATGAGATGGATGAGGAGCTCATTGGCATTGGGAGTTTCGATCCGGATGAATTATTGGATGATTTTCTTGAGGAAGACTGAGAGGTGAATGCGTATGAAAAAAATCATAAGTGCTTTAACTGAAGAAATATTACTCGCGGTGTGTCTGGTTTTGATGGTGAGCCATTCTTCAGGGCGGATGACATGGAAACTCGCGGGTATATCTATGATTGCTTTAGGATCTGCGGTACTTGTTTCCATAGCAGTAGAGAACTTGATAGCCTATTTAACAGACCGAGGGTCAGCGGAAGCCAAAATTCTAAACCAAACGGATAGACTGGCGGCTGTGTTCATTATAAACAGTGGGATTTTCTTTATAGCATTTAGGGTGGTGGAATATTTCGGCGAAGCTCCCGCTTCCATAAGGACACTGGTTATCATCAGCCTGATGGCGGCTTGTTCCCACATGGCGATAAGTCGGGTAATAAATGCTTTGGTCGAAATCAGATCTGACTCAATAAAGACGGTGTTTCAGCCGGAAGAAGATGACCGGTGGGAAGACCTTGAAGATGAATTCACAGAAGAGAGGAGATAGAAGCAATGTTAAAAAATAAGATTTTTAACACAGATTACTATGATAGCTGGGAAGGTGTTCCGGAACCGTTGAAAGAGATGTGTATCGGTGAAGTTACTGGTAGTGACAGAAACGATTGCGCACAGTCAGCCATTGAATATCTGGAAGAGCATTTAGAAGCTGACGACTTGTATGCGACAGATTCCTCACCTTATGATACAATTTACACAATAAACGAGGCTTTTGAATCATGTCTGTTTCCACTTGAATTTCACGAAGATCTCTGGCGCGAACACAGTGGCGGGATCGGCAGGATACTTAATCGTTCAAAGCAGCTAATAGAACAGATTGCCCCATCTGATTATAAAACCGGTTACCGGACTCCATACGATTATCATTTGCACAGGATAAACATCATAGGGCTGTACCAGAATTTGAATGTGTATTTTGCCGTCCTTTATATGTTTTCAGAAGAGTGGGAAAAGTTAAGAAAAACACTGGATACCATTCTTGCTGACACGGAACGCAATGTCCAGCATATGCTGACATATGATAGTGCAGAGGAACTCGCCGCAGCAGATGATAAGGTGGAATACCACTACCCAGGCAGCGGGACAGATGCATGGGAGCCTCTCAACTGGTTGGGCAGAGAAATCCCGCCAGCCGGGGAGGCGAGAAAGATATTTGCCCGCACATATGAAACATAAGTGTAGACGGAAGACAGACTGCACCGTTCACCTTGGAAACCATTAAGCCTAACATTCTGAAGGATGGTGAGGAAATAGCGAAGGCTATTGAAGCCAGAAGCATAGCTACACTGGTGGAGCCGTATCGTAAGCTTTCTGCATTGACATCGACGGAAATATTGGAATTGCTTAACGATCCCGGAAAGGTTATGGAGAAGAGGCCGGAATGGCTGGAGCGATGGGAAGCAAAGTATAGTGGGCTGAGAGAAGTGGGATGATGAGGAGGATACGATAGATGAATTTTGAAAAACTTGACAAAAGAGAATTTGCAAGTATAGGTATTCGTTTCAGAACAAATCGGGAAACTCAAGTTTTTGCAGAGATTATCAAAGAAGAACTGGAAGTTCGCATTGGTGCGGAAATTTCAAGCAGATTTTCAAATGAAAAGCTTGCGGAATTTGACCGTTGCACAACACAAGAGGAATGCTCGCGCTGGCTCGAGAAGAACTGCCCTAATTACAGAATAATTGTAGAAAAGAATAAACGAGAACTTGAAAATGAGCTCATTGAGTACAGATCAAAGATCCCGGGTCTTGTTACGGCGGATAATGGACTGGATGATTACGAAGATATGATGCTGCTTGAGTCGATGGAGGATATAGAGGGATTATTTGACATGGAAGAAG
>OMUP01000083.1 GCA_900314255.1 uncultured Lachnospiraceae bacterium
CTGGTTCTGCTCCTCTTTCTCCTTTGCCTCGATGGCAGCTTCTTCTGCCTGTGCCCGCTCTGTCTCCACCAGATGAAGGATGTTCATGAACTCCTCACCGGTGATGGTTTCCTTCTCGTACAGGTACTCGGCGATCTTGTCGAGAATGTCGCGGTTCTCGGAGAGGATTCGTTTCGCCTCTTCATAAGCCTGCTTCAGAACGGTCTTTACTTCTTCATCGATCTGTGCCGCTGTCTCATCTGAGCAGTTCATGACCGTGCGGCCGGAAAGATACTGGTCTTCCACCGTCTCGAGCGCCATCAGGCCGAACTTTTCGCTCATGCCGTACTGGGTGATCATGGCTCTTGCCACCTTGGTGGCCTGCTCGATGTCGTTGCTTGCGCCGGTTGTCACCGTGTTGAACACGATTTCCTCCGCTGCACGGCCGCCCATGAACGTCACAAGACGTGTGAGCAGTTCATCTTTGGAAAGCAGGTAGCGCTCTTCTTCCGGCGTCTGCAGAACATACCCGAGAGCGCCCATGGTTCTAGGCACAATGGTAATCTTCTGCACCGGCTCGGAATGTTTCTTGAGTGCTGCGATCAGGGCGTGGCCAACTTCGTGGTACGCGACTGTCCGTTTTTCCTGATCGTTCATGATGCGGTCCTTCTTTTCCTTGCCCGCGATCACGACTTCGACGGCGTCCATCAGGTCTTTCTGGCTGACGGCACGGCGTCCCGCCTCAACGGCCGCAATGGCACCTTCGTTAATAATGTTGGCAAGATCCGATCCGACCGCACCGCTGGTTGCCAGCGCAATGGCGTTCAGATCGACGGTGTCATCCATGCGCACATCCTTGGCGTGTACCTTCAGGATGGCCACACGGCCCTTCAGATCCGGCTTGTCGACGATAATCCGGCGGTCAAAACGGCCCGGGCGCAGCAGCGCCTTGTCCAGAATCTCCGGGCGGTTCGTGGCCGCCAGAATGAAGAGACCCTTTGAGGAATCAAAGCCATCCATCTCGGCGAGCAGCTGATTCAGTGTCTGCTCTCTCTCGTCGTTGCCGCCGTAGCGGGAATCACGGGACTTGCCGATGGCATCGATCTCATCGATGAAGATGATCGCCGGCGCCATCTTCTGGGCTTCCTTGAACAGATCGCGGACACGGGACGCGCCGACGCCTACGAACATTTCTACGAAATCAGAACCTGCAAGTGAAAAGAACGGAACCTTCGCCTCGCCGGCAACAGCCTTTGCAAGAAGCGTCTTACCAGTACCCGGAGGTCCGACAAGAAGTGCACCCTTCGGAAGCTTGGCGCCGATCTGCTGATACTTTCCGGGATTGTGCAGGAAATCGACGATCTGCATCAGCGATTCCTTGGCCTCATCCTCACCGGCCACATCTTTGAACGTTACGCCGGTATCCTTCTGCACATAGACCTTGGCTGTACTCTTGCCGACGCCCATGCCCATGATGTCGCCGCCCGACTTGGCCATCCGGCGGTAAATGAGGGCAAATACCACGTAGATCAGGATCATCGGCAGAACCCAGATCACGAAGAATTCAAGGATCGAGTTGCTCTGGCTCGGGATGTAGCCGACGATGTTGACGCCCGCCGCCTTCAGCGTCGGGATCAGGTCGTCGTCATTTACTTCGCCTGTATAATAGGTAAGTTTTAATCCTGAAAGATTGCTCTGTGTGTCGCTTTTGAGCGTGTAGGTGATGCGGTCCGACGTGAAATCCACCTCATCGACCAGTCCCGCCTCCACATCTGCAAGGAACTCGGTGTAAGACTTTTCCTTGTAGGTGGCGCCGCGGATCATGCTGCTCATGCCGCTGATCGCCGCAAACATCAGAACAGCGGCAATAATCGCGACGATGATCGCGTTGATCCTGGGGCCTTTCGGGCCGCCGTTGCCGCCGCCGCCCTGACCGCCGCCCGGGCTGTTGTGATGATCATTATTATAATAATTGTTGTCCATAAAAGTATCCCCGGAAGAGCGCCTTAAATGCGCACCTTCCGTCCTTTCTTCGTCATAGCTGTATTATAACCACGGGAAAATGCGCGTGCAAGGTACCTCCCGGGCAGTTCACGCAAGTTTAAGAATCTTCTGTATTCTTACATTTTTCACAGGAATGTCAATCGCGGGAGCCGGAAGGAATAACGATAGACTTTAACGGAAAACAGGGTATAATATGATAGATCACGTATGGCAGACTTACTGTTCAGGAGGGAATCTATGCCAGTTAAATATATTTTCGTCACAGGCGGTGTTGTTTCCGGACTCGGAAAGGGCATCACGGCCGCGTCGCTGGGAAGACTGCTGAAGGCCCGCGGTTATTCTGTGACAATGCAGAAATTCGACCCGTATATCAACATCGATCCGGGAACGATGAACCCGATCCAGCACGGTGAGGTGTTCGTCACGGATGATGGCTGTGAGACCGACCTGGACCTGGGCCATTATGAGCGTTTTATCGATGAGAGCCTGACGCGCAATTCCAATGTGACAACCGGCAAGGTTTACTGGTCTGTTCTGCAGAAGGAGCGCCGCGGCGACTACGGCGGGCACACCGTGCAGGTAATCCCGCATATCACCAATGAGATCAAGAGCCGTTTCTACCGCGATGACTCCGCCAAGGAGACCAAGATCTGCATCATCGAGGTCGGCGGCACGGTCGGCGATATCGAGTCGCAGCCGTTCCTTGAGGCCATCCGGCAGTTCCAGCAGGAAGTCGGCCGCGAGAATGCGATGCTGCTGCAGGTTACGCTGATTCCGTATCTGCGCGCTTCCGGCGAGATGAAGACCAAGCCGACGCAGAACGCCGTCAAGGAACTGCAGAGCATGGGTATTCAGCCGGATATGATTGTCTGCCGCACCGAGTATCCGCTGCCGGATGACATGCGCGAAAAGATCGCTCTGTTCTGCAACGTTCCGGAGTCGCACATCATCCAGAACCTGGATGTCGGTATTCTCTACGAGGCGCCGCTGGCGCTCGAGAAGGAGCACATCGCGCAGGTTGCCTGCGAGTGCCTGCACCTTCCGTGCCCGGAGCCGGATCTCACCGAGTGGACCGACATGATCAACCGCTGGAAAAACCTCAAGGACACCGTAGAGGTTGCTCTCGTCGGCAAATATACGCAGCTGCACGACGCATACATCAGTGTTGTGGAAGCGCTGAAGCACGGCGGTGTGTACAATGACGTCAACGTAAAGATCCGCTGGATTGATTCCGAGCTTGTGAACAAGGACAATGTGGCGGAGAAGCTCGCGGGCGTTTCCGGTATCATCGTGCCGGGCGGTTTCGGCGACCGCGGCATCGAGGGCATGATCGATGCAATCGAGTACGCAAGAGTCAACAAGATCCCGTTCCTCGGCCTTTGCCTCGGCATGCAGCTGTCTCTTGTTGAATTTGCGAGAGACGTCCTTGGCTACAAGGATGCCAACAGCGTCGAGTTTGATGAGAACACCACGCATCCGATCATCCATCTGATGCCGGATCAGGAAGACATCGACAACATCGGCGGCACACTGCGCCTCGGCGCTTATCCGTGCGTGCTGGATCCGGACTCCAAGGCATTCGCTCTTTATGGAAAGCAGCGGATCAGTGAGCGTCACCGCCACAGATATGAGGTCAACAACGATTACCGCGAGGTCATGATCGAGAACGGCATGGATCTCTCCGGCATTTCCCCGGACGGCCGCATCGTCGAGATGATCGAGCTGAAGGACCATCCGTTCTTCCTGGCCACCCAGGCGCATCCGGAATTCAAGTCCCGCCCGAACCGCCCGCATCCGCTTTTCCGCGGGTTCATCGGTGCCGCAAAAGAATACAAAGAAAAGAACCAGTAAGCAAAATCCGATTCTTGTAAAACAACCGGGATCTGCCGCAAATCAGGCAGACCCCGGTTGTTTTCTTTTCAATTGCTGCGCATAAGCCACGCGCTAAGAGGACCGATGAATGCAGAAAAATCCGCTTTCACCGGTCCGGTATTATACATCATATGTTCAGCAGTGCCTTGGCCACATTCAGATAGATCAGCAGCGAAGCCGCATCGACGATGGTCGTGATCAGCGGTGAGGCCATGAGAGCCGGATCCATCTTGAGCTTCGTCGCGATGATCGGCAGTACACCGCCGATCGCCTTGGCCATCATAACGGTGAAGAACATGGCCACAGCCACCGTGACCGCCACCATCTGCTGGCCCGGGTACTGAATGCTCAGGCGGACGAAGTTGAAAGCCGCCAGAACCGAGCCACAGAGGATCGCCACGCGGAACTCCTTCCAGAGTACCCGCGGCAGGTCGCGGACGCGGATCTCATGCAGTGCCAGGCCGCGGATCACCAGAGTCGAGGACTGGCTGCCTGCGTTTCCGCCCGTGTCGGTCAGCATCGGAATAAAGGTGATCAGGACCGGCAGTGCCGTGAGTGCGTCTTCAAACGATCCGAGAATTCCTCCGGAGATCATGTCGGAAATCATGAGGACAAGCAGCCAGACGATGCGGTGTCCGGCCATTTTCCATGCGGGCGTTTTCAGATACGGTTCCTCGGACGGCGTGGTGCCGGCGATTTTCTGGAAGTCCTCGGTGGTTTCCTGCTGCAGGACATCGATAGCGTCATCGACGGTGATGATGCCGACCAGACGGCCTTCGCCGTCGACAACCGGCAGAGAGTTCAGATCGTAGCGGGCCAGCTGCTGGGCCGCTACTTCCCGGTCGTCCGTTGTCTTCACCGAGATGATGTTGTCCTCCATCAGCTCGGACACATACGCGTCGCGTTTGCACAGCAGCATCTCGCGGACCGTCAGTACGCCATTGAGCCTGCGGTTGGCGTCGGTCACATAACAGGTGTACACATCCTCGCGGTCATCGCCGTGTGCCCGGATCCAGCGCAGCGCTTCCGAAATCGTCATGTTTGCCTTCAGGCTCACGTACTCCGTGGTCATGACCGCCCCGGCCGACCCTTCCGGGTACTTGAGCAGCGCGTTGATGTCCGCCCGGGTATCCGGCGTCGCCTTGGCGAGCACCCGCTTCACAAATCCAGCCGGCATCTCCTCCAGCATATCCACGGCGTCATCGGTATACATCTCGTTCAGGACGTTCTTCACTTCCTGATCGGTGAAATTGGTGAGCAGCTGTTCCTGCTCGTCATGATCCATCTCGGCAAATGTGTCCGCTGCCAGGTCCTTGGGCAGAATCCGGAACAGCACCAGTCTCGTCTCCTCGGGCACCTGCTCGAAAATATCAGCCAGATCGACCGGCTGAATGTCCGACAGCATCCTGCGCAGCGCCGTCAGGTCATGGTTTTTAAGGAGCTTCTCCAGCTCCTCAATGATCCTTTCCTTTTCCATTGGTTTTTCTCCTTCTAGCCGTTGCTTTCCTGCAGAAAGCACACAGTGTTCCGCTAAAAAGGAGGCAGTTATCCAGTCCGTCAGAAGGACCGGTTTTTAAAAGCATACAAAGAAAAAGGTGGCAGTGCCAAGCTTCTTCCGTGTCTGCTCTTCCGGCCCTGCAAAAGGTCGGCCGCAACTGTCTCCGTCGCTCATCACCTGTCACCCCCTTGTTCAGAATAAAAGCGCAGTCAAATCAACTGCGCACTGCATATAGATGTTACGCGCACTCCCGGCAAATGTCAACGCAAAAAGGCAAGCGAAACAAAATGTCCCCTGACCATTTCTGTAAGAATGAGATTTCCCGCCTTCTTCTGTTTCCTGAAGCGCAGGCCGCCGATGCCTTCCCCGGTGAGCTTCACCTCTGCTTCTGCCCGGGTGAACAGCATGATCGTCCGCCGCATTCTCGCACTTCCGGATAGTCCTCTGAGTTCTTCCATCTCTGCATCCGTGAAGATTTTCTCCAGCATCCGCGTCGTCTTCCGGTTTCCGTCCTCCATATCGATGCCGCAGTTCTGCCCCGACACGGCGCACACAACCGCTGTCCTCGAATGGGCGATGGAGAAATGAAGAATGCCTTCCGCATCCAGAGGCTTCCCGTTAAGCCCTTCCTTTATCTCCGGAAAGTGTTTTCCTTCTGCACGGCGGGCTGCAATCCGGCCTGCCAGTTCTTCCGGCGTCAGAAAGAAAATCCCGGCAGACTTTTTTTCATCTGAATTCCCCAGAAAGTGCTCTCTCAAATCCTCGTACAGCAGCCGTCCCGCGATAGAAAGGACCCGGTCGGTCAGCCGTTTGATACCGGCAGCCCTGTTTTTCTCCTTCGCAGGAAGCAGCGGCTCAAATTTCTGAAGGATCCGGCGCATCTTCTCTTCGTCCTGCACATGGGAGAGATCGATGCCGGCTGCCAGGAACTGCGGCATATGCTGCGTGCGCTCGATCATTTCCCGGGAGAGCACCTGCTCAAGCCGGCGGCGTCCGTAACGGATACTGTCCGTGAGCAGCTGCCTGTAGTGCCGGAAATTATCGTATGAATGCTCAAACTGCCGCGACCAGAGGTGCTGCAGATCGACCCGCGCCGCAAACGGAAGTTCTCCTTTGTCAAGATAATATCCCGCATACATCCGCTGTGTCACAAGATAGGTGAATGCAGGAATCTTCCGCCGGAATATTTCATCCTTGCCGTAGACCGCCGGAAGCAGGTACCGGTACACATCATAGGCCGCAATCTGACGTGCCTCCGCATCCAGTTCCGGCGTATCTCTGTACATCGCTGCCAGAAGTCTTCCCCACTCCCCGGCGGATGAATTCTTCAGATGCTTTTTCAGCTGCTGTTCGCGCGCAAGGACGAGATTCCAGTCAGAATTGATGATCTCCATGCCCTCAAACCCATCGAGCAGATGATCTTCCGTCTTCCGGAAGGTTTCAATCCCCACCGCCGTTATGTCCTCCGGCTGCGGATCCGTTTCTGTGCTGCCGTACAGACAGAATTTGAGCGCGTCAGCGATATCGGTTCCCCAGTCATTTATCCTGGCAAATATCGCTTTCCGCAGCGAACGGAGACGGAAAAATTCCTGCGGATCGATGTCATTTTCCTCAGGAGAGCGTCCGTCATCGCCGCCGCTCACGAGCGTAAAAGGCAGCGGTGATGCCAGCATAATTTCTCCCGCGGTTATGCAGGAAGGTGCCAGCCCCATCTCCAGCCGGTTTCCAAATGCGGTTTTAAAGCGCGGAAAATCAGCGCAGGTTTCGCAGAGAACGGATTCTCCCTTCGCCGTGATCAGGTCGCACAGATTTTTTTCATTCAGAAACGGGCAGCGCATATCTTCACTGAGGCGGAATGTGCAGCCGCCGTCTTTCTCCGGCTGGCACACCGCTTTCAGCCGCCGGGCAACCGGTGTTTTTTCTTCTCTGATCATCTTCTGGTACCGGCTGTAGGCAGCCGGATCCACATCGACATCCCACCCTGCGCAGCACGTGTCCGTGCATGCGCCTGCTATACACCGGAACTTCGGGTAATAGTCCGGAACGGTGATTTTCACGCTCTCTCTCCTTTCACCGGAAATGCACCGCGCAGTGCATGAATCAACTCGTGCTGCCATATCTCCGGAAGGTACGTTAGAATATATCCTAAGTGTACCATTTTTTCAGGGATTGCGCACAATTTCGCGCGGATCCTTCATTGTGGCAGTAAAGCCGCCCGCAGAGCGTATTTTCCCATAAAAATAAGCTGCCGCAGATGCTGCAGCAGCTTATTTTTTATTCATTTTTCACGCAGATCAGTCTGCCGTGATGTACTTGTCGATGATCTGCTGAACGGTTCCGTCTGCCTTCAGTTCATTGAGGGCGTTATTCACAGCCTCGCGCAGTTCCGGATTGTTCTTGGATACGCAGATAGCGTAGTCCTCATCGGTAAATGCCGCATCCAGGATCTTGGTGCCCGGGTTGGACTTCACATATTCCTTCGCCGGCTGCTCATCGATGACAACGGCGTCTACCTTGCCAGCCAGAAGAGCCTGTACTGCGATGATTCCGTTGTTGTAGGCGATGACGTGATCTTCACCGTATCCGCCGTTCTCCGGTGTATCGGAGCAGTACATATATCCGGTTGTTCCTTCCTGGCATCCGATCTTGTCTGCCTTGGAAAGGTCATCCGGCGTCTGGATGTCGGAATCCTCGGTCACGATGATGACCTGCTTGGAGTTTGCATATGTGTCCGTGAAGTCAACGCTCTTCTTGCGCTCATCTGTAACACTCATGCCGGCCATGCCGATATCGGACTTGCCGCCGGAAACCGCTGCGACGATTGAACCGAAGTCCATATTGTCCACAGTCACTGTCAGGCCAAGCTTGTCAGCGATGGCATTGGCCAGGTCGATATCGATGCCGGTGAAGCCGCCGTCGTCTGTTGTGGATTCATAGGGCGGGAATGCCGCATTGGTAGCAACATGCAGAACGCCTTTCTCGGCTGTCGTGAAGCTGCCGGAAGTGCTGCCGGATGCCGTCGTTGTGGTGGCGCCGGCTGCTGCTGTCGTCGTGGCACCGCCTGTTGTCGTAGTGCTGCTGGTTGTGGCGGTGCTACCGCAGGCCACCAGTCCGAACCCCATGACAGCCGTGAGAGCTGCCGCTGCAATTTTCTTGATATTCATATTTTCCTCCTCCTTCCGGATCTGTCCTTTCTTCCTGAAGCTCCGGAATGTTTCCCATGATGGTAGCATTTGTCAGGGGTACCCGTCAAGAATATAATGCATTGCCTGTGTATATTTATACAGAGAGCAGATGCCTGTCATTTATTTTTCTTCGATTCCTGCGCGCCTTTCTCCTGTGATTCCCTCATGAGCAAATTTTTTCCATGAAAGGACCCGTCGGCGCATTCCGGCGATGTCCAGCACCCCCTTGGCGAAGCTTTTGCGCACCAGTTCGGCCGGAACAAAAACATCGTACTTCTCAAAGACCGGGACTTCCTTTTTGTAAACGAGATCCATGTCCGGGAAGTCCGTTTCTGCCGCCTTTATGAGCGTCCGGAAGAACTCTTCCGGCGTGGCGGACATCGTGAACTGCATATAATACGGCCGCGACACTTCAAACCCTTTCAGGCCGAGCAGCGGAGCACACTTGATCTTTATCAGACGCTCGAGTGCCAGGAACGCATACGTTCCGAGCCATGGAAAAAGCGCCCACATGCTGCCGCCCAGACGGATCAGCGGGCAGGCGAGGAAACCCGCCTCTGCTGCCAGCTTCCTCGCCTCCTGCAGCCGGAGCCGGGCGTTATTCTGCAGATACGGATACATCCGGTCCTCTGCGAGCACCTGCTTCATCCGCTCGAGAATCCGCGTATTGATATCGCCCGGACACAGTCCGAAATACGCCGGTATATTGCCTTTTGTCTGCGTGCAGTAGACCACATGGCGTTTCACGTCGATCTCGTCGACCACCCAGACGTGCCCCGCGATGGCGATTTTCTCCCCCGCCGGAGGCGGCGCCACGATCGTGCCGAGCTCCTGGGATTCCGAGCGCACCGTGAATTCCTCATTTTCCTGAAAGACCGCGTAAAACTTGAAGCTGTTTGTGATCTTCTCACCCTCAAGCCCCACAATCAGGCCACCGCTCTCCGTCTGCTCGATGTGATCATTCTGAATCAGACTTTTCAGCAGCACCCGGTAATCGTCCGTACTCACACCGGCAAATGGCGCCAGGCTCAGCACTTTCCCGGCCAGCTGTCCCGGACTCATCTCCCCCTCCGAGGCAAGTATCGCCATCGTCTGATGGTACAGCAGACTGTAAGGAAGTGGATTAAGTCTTGGCGGCTCCACCCAGCGTTCCTCCAGATACAGCTGAATGAGCGCGCAGGCCTGTACCAGGCTCCAGGGAACACAGGCAGGTGCCATGTCCCGCTCCTGCTGCATCTGCTCCCGGATGACGATCCGCATCTGCGGCGGCTCCCCGCGCCGCCCGGAGCGTCCCATTCTCTGCAGAAACGAAGAAACCGTGAACGGAGCGTTGATCTGAAAGACCTGCTCCAGCTGACCGATATCGATTCCCAGCTCAAGTGTCGAGGTCGTCACCGTGGCAAAATTTGCGCTCTCATCCCGCATGATCTCCTCGGCCGACTGGCGGTAGGAGGCAGACAGGTTTCCGTGATGAATGAGGAAACGGTCCGGCTCATGGCGCGCCTCGCAGTACTGACGGAGTGTCGTCGTGACACCTTCCGCCTCCTCTCTGGAATTGCAGAAAATCAGGGATTTTTTACCGCGCGTATGCTCGAAAATATAGGCGAGCCCCGCGTCAGCAGCTGCCGGCGCCCGGTCCGTCTTCACACTGGCCGCCGAAGACGGCGCAGCTGTGTTCTTGTCAAGCGAAATTCCGGAGATAACCTCGGCATCCTCTGCCGTTTCATTTTTCTGTTTTCCGTCTTTATCCTTTTTTTCTTCCCGCAGCGGGTCCGGAATCCAGAACTGATCCACCGAGAGACGCATGGTCTGGCCCTTCGCGGAAATCTTCGGGATCACGCAGTCTCTTCCGGTGCCTGCCGACAAGAATTCCCCCGCCATCTCCGGATTGCCGACGGTCGCCGAGAGTCCGATCCGGCGCGGATTGACACCGGCCATGCGGGACAGCCTCTCCATCAGGCAGAGGCACTGCTCACCTCTTGCTCCCCGCAGAAGGGAATGCACCTCGTCGATGACGATAAAACGCAGATCTCCGAAAAGCTTCGGAATATATCCGTGTTTGTGCAGAAGCAGTGCTTCCAGAGATTCCGGCGTGATCTGCAGAATACCGGATGGATTTTTCAGCAGCTTCGCCTTGTGGGACGCAGAGACATCGCCGTGCCAGTGCCAGACCGGCACGCCGGCATCTGCGCACAGATCGCTCAGACGGCTGAACTGATCGTTGATCAGTGCCTTCAGCGGTCCGATGTAAATCACGCCGACAGACGACGGCGGATTCTCGTACAGTTGCGTCAGTATCGGGAAAAAAGCCGCTTCCGTTTTTCCGGAAGCGGTCGATGCCAGCAGAAGGACATTGTCATCCGTGTCAAAGATGGCATCCGCGGCTGCAGCCTGTACCGCCCGCAGACTCCGCCAGCCGGAACGATATATGTAGTCCTGAATAAACGGCGCATAGCGCTCAAATGCATTCATAACGTGAACTCCGCCAAATCTTTACCGCCGCCATTTTCCGATGCTTTTTCTCCTTCCGCATCCTGACTGTCCGGCCCTGCGAAGTGAAAATCGTCCGACCCGAGAAGATCCTGCAGGGTAAGTTCCGGCCTTTGATAGAGAATGTCCAGTATTCCGATAAAATCCCGGATGATTTCCCGGGGCGTGATGTGGGAATCCGCTCCTACACGCCCGTACTCAATCCGGATAAAATCTGCCAGATCCTCGTCGCGCATCCGGTTTTCATATCCGTAGAGCTGGCTGTGAATATCCGCCAGTCTGCCGGTGAGCACCAGCATTTCCTCCGGCGTGAGCGGCTCGAGCCGGATGACCGGCGCCATCAGATCCGGCGCACCGTCCTTTGAGAAATGACCTTCCGCCAGGCGGGACCGAAGTGCTTCATAACTGTAGATTCCTCTGCGCCTGTCCTCCAGGCACTGCGGCGTTCCGCTCATCAGAATTCCTACATACTGAGCCTTTCCCTGAAGACAGTCATTGTACATTGTCAGAATTTTCTCGTAGTTGTACTGCCGAGAGATCTGGTTGGGAATTTTATAAAGATTCACCAGCTCATCCAGCATGATCACCAGCCCTTTGTACCCGGCTTCCTTCAAAAACCACGCGAAGATCTTAAGATATTCATACCAGTCGTCATCCGTGATGATGATGGAAACGCCGAGCTCTTCCTTTGCCTCTTTTTTCGTGGTATATTCACCGCGGAACCACTTCAGAACTCTGGCCTTGAGATCCTCATTCTGCGTGCTGTACGCCTGATAGTAAAGCGAAAGCAATCTTGCGAAATCAAAGCCGTGCACAAGAACATTGACCCGGCGCGCCACGTCCATGATCCGGTTCTCAACCTCAGATGCAAAGCGGGGATCCTCCGGCGCCAGACCGCTCTCCTGGAGTGTCTGCGCCTGCACAGAACTGATCCAGCGGTCCAGAATCAGCATCAGCGCTCCGCCTTCCGGCCGTGTTTTGGTGGACATGTTGCGCAGCAGTTCCCGGTACGTGGCAAGTCCCTGTCCGTGCGTGCCCTGAAGACGCCGTTCCGGCGAGAGATCTGCGTCAACTACAACAAAACCCCGGTCCATGACATGATTGCGGATCGTCTGCAGCAGAAAGCTCTTGCCGCTGCCGTAGCGCCCGACGATAAACCGGAACGACGCGCCTCCCTCTTCGACGATTTCCGTGTCGCGCAGCAGTGCCTCGATCTCATTTTTCCGCCCTACCGTGATATATGGCAGGCCGATTCTCGGCACAACTCCGCCTTTCAGTGAATTGATCAAAGCCGAAGCAATCCGCTTCGGCACTTTTGTATTCTGACTTCCCATTGTTTACTCCGGATATTAGAGAAAAATCCGGAAAACCGCGCATTTACGGCTTCCCGGATTTTTTGACTTATGGAGACGACGGGATTCGCCGCGCGGTGGCCAGCACCGTCAAAGTGCGCCATTTCCGCGCTTCTGCGGCTCTCCTATTGTCGCAAAACGGCAAAAAGCGTTAAATTTTGTCGCACGCTTGTCGCATGAAAATCCCCGGCCTTCTCCGGCTGACAAATATATTACACCGGTTTCCATTCCATTTGCAACCGAGGCTCCAGCTTCAAATCATCGACAGTATGTCAAACAAAAAAACACCCCGCCTGACATTTCAGACGAGGCTATTTCACGCCGAGCACATTGCCTTTATGGCAGAGGATTCCTCCTTTCAATTTTATATTTGAATTTTAGTTTGGGCTTTCTGCTTTTGTCAGGATCCCCGGCGTTAAATACGCAAGGTCACGAAACACCCCGGTAGTGCTTCGCCTCTTCGGACTGATAGATTTCCCACGCGATATCACGATATCGTGCAGATCCGTCTATGATCCTGCCGACGTAGTACATCAGGGCATCTTCAGACTCTGGAAAACGTCCAAGGAAGGCACGGTAACAGCGGGTTACGAAATCCTGCGCAGCCAGTGCCCCTGACCGATCGTGGTATTCCTGCGATACCAGGAAGCTATAGTCATACTGCTCGGTCGATATCCCTGTGTTAACGATGTTCTGCGTGTCCGCATCGATGTCGGACTGCGCCGGCATCCTGCCGAGGTACTGCGCATAGTCGCAGACAACCAGCTTTTTCGCGTCCAGTTCGCTCATACTTTCCTTAACCTCCGTATACGCATAAATAAAGCCGAGAAGGCCGCCATGATAGGAAGGATCTCTCAGCTCATCAATAGTCAGTGTGTCGACGTAGAAGTATCTTCCGCTGCTGCCATCAACAGCTGCATCCGAACCGGACAAGGTAATCGCATCTCCCTCAACCTGCTCCACAATCATGACGTGCCCGTAGGTGTCTCCCTGCGGCGTGCGGGCAATGCCCTGAAATACCGCCACAGCCCCCGGCGCCGGATCCTGCCCACGCTGGTAGCCGTCGTCTGTGTAATCCCACCACTTGCGGGCATTACTGCGGCAGAGATGCACCCGGTCAAGTGAGTCCTGATACGATGTCACCTGCTTAAGTTCTGCGATCCGTCCCCAGCTGTATGCCGTGCAGTTCGGCATCCCCTTTCCAGCCTGCCAGTATGGGCTATACTTCGTGTAGTACGGATTGTCCCGGTCAGGGGCTGTTAATCTTGGTGTAAAACTCATTTCTGCTCTCCTTCCGTGGTAGTACCGGCAGATACTCCTGCCGCATCTGTCATGCCCTCACCCACGATGTACGCGATCAGGGTTCCGCCGGCCATCACAATTGCCGCAACCTGCGAGGTCTGGGATTCCGTGTATCCGAAGGCTAACATCAGCGGTGTGATGAATCCCACGATAGCCGCCCAGAGCTTTCTGGATGTAAGTTTTCTGATGATTGTCTGCTTCATTCTGTTTCTCCTTTCTTTACCGATGGAAGAGCTAAAACCTTTTCAAACTCTGCATGTGCCACGTCATTACCGCCGAGTGCAGAGTACGACGCATACATCTTCTGCAGATTGATACGATCATCCATCTCGCACACGCCGTCAATCTGATACTGCCGGCAGAGAGTGACGATACGGTCGCGCAGAATGCACTGTATTCCGTCTGCAATGGCGCTCTCCGCGCTGCTTTCCTGTGCGTGTTTGGCGTAGGCATGGTTAATAATTATGTTGATGATCCCTGAGCCCAGAAAGGCTACGAAGATCGTCACGAACATCTGCTGCCCCGGGCTCACTCCGTCGCCTCCTCTGTAGCCGTGTTTTTCCAAGCTGTCAGATCATTCATAATGCCATTCTCGTCGATCACAAAGACAGTATCTGCCGCCAGCGTTTTTGCATCCATTGAATACGCCAGCTCCTTATGAAATGCTGCCTCCGCTGCATCCTTGCTAGGGTATGGGCTGATTGACTGGCTTGTCGTGCCGTCCCGTGCGGTTTGAATGATCGTTGTAAAATATTTCATTTCCCATCCTCCTTTTTTAATTTGTACCATCTGTCCAGTAGGTTAAGAAACCGTCATACCAGCCCGCGGTATTTAAATCACCATCCATTTTGATCGTCCCATCTCCGGGATGTGCATAAACCCGTGCTGTGTGATTAGCGGAATCTGCAAGGCACCCGGCCTGTGGAACGGCGGCTTTTGGTAAGGCATTTACGATCGTTGTCTGGCTCTTTAATCCTGCCGGAAGATACACGTTGATGTTGCAAAAAACGATTCTCCCCATCCTGTAAAAATAGTTAAAATCGCCTTTCTGGCAGTTCGAAAAGCCCGGGCTTAATACTCCATATGCCATATGTCCGAAAACATTCTGGTTATTTTTTACTACGGGCACCCATGTTCCAGCGTATTCGACCGTGCCGATGTCGTTGCTGAAGTTATTCCACTTTCCTGCATTGTTTGCATAACCTGCACTATCTGAATACGATTGCCACGGGGACCAACTCGCGGGATTCCCCGCGTACCGGCGCATATATATTGATGCCGCTGTGCCATTCCATTTAAAACAAAGCTGCGTAATAAAATCCCCTTTGATTACAAGCAGGTGCGACCACGTGGAGTTTGCCGGAGCATTTGTCCTCTGCGTCCCGTCAATTCTATATATCCCGGATCGTGGCGTGTCGTTTAAGTTTGGTGGGGCATCCATTGTATAGTTTCCTTGCAGCATTTTGGCAGCCTCGGCATCGATAACACCGCGGTGTCCTTCATTATTCCGATCATGGATGTGCAGGTCCCCAAAAACATCAAAATGCGTTTTAAAGTACGCAACTACTGGCAGCATTTCGTAGATCGTCAGGCTCCGCGTGATCGTTGACAGCTTGTCTTTTACAGTCAGCGTGATGCCATACGTTGATGACGCCGCATACGTCCCGGCGATCTGCGTGCTGGACACTTTATAGGTGTTCCCGCTGGTCGCAGGCGTCAGGTTTCCACTATTCGCCCCAGAGTAGGATAACGTCAGGGCATTGTTCACGGCTCCGAGTGAACCGTTATGCCATGATCCACTTACATTTATCAGGGCTTTCGTGCCGTCACTGTCGCTTCGCGTGAGCCCGGCCACGTCAAGCGTCAGCTGCTTATACTGGAGGACTGAAATTGTCCCGCTGGTTGATGCCGTGTTTCCCCGGCTGTCGACGGCTGTGACAGACCATTTGCCATTGCCGAGGTTTGTATAAACACCGTCACCAAGGCCGGTCTGCGAAGCCCCCGAAAGGGTAACTGTCCACTGTTTGATGGTCGCACCATAGTCAGATCCGGCGGAAATCTTGAAACGCACCTTGGAATAGCCTTGGATATACTTGCTCCCCTCAATTGCACTGAGAGTCCCGCCCGGATACTTCGATCCGGCATTGTCGTCGGTTATCGTGACGCTGTTGATTTTCGGCGGGACATTTACAAAATGCGCTGTGAAAGGGCATGTCTTCCGGCCGAGATTCGTGCTGCTATTGTATGTATCAACCGCGATATATCCCGACTTTTTGGTATCGTTCGGCGTGTACTGCAGATAGTTCTGCTTCACAGAGCTGATTGTATATGTCTTGCCATCCGAGCCGTGCACTGTCTGACTGCTGTTTGTGTTAAACGTGCAGTTATCGGTAACACCTGTGGCTACAATGATGTACTGGTTATCCCAGCAGAAATACACATTATGCGTAAACGCAGATGACGCCCGGTTCATGTGAATGGTGATTGTGTCGCCCAGGTTGAAATCCGGCGTGTTGTTCGGATAGGTCTTGATGGATGGCTGGGATGCTCTTGCGATATCTGGCAGACGCCATTCAGTGTATCCGGATACGTTCACACTCCAAGAATACAGCGCCGCCTGAATGTTGACGCCGAATGCTTTGGTGCCATCCGATTGATGGGATAACGTATAGCTTCCGGATGCGACTTCTGTGCCCGATCTGAGTTCAACAGGATTGTCGGACCCGGATGAATAGACAACCGAACCGTCAATTTTCAGTTCCACATTCCGGCAGTAATACCATGTGACGCCGTCTTCTACCCACTCCGGGCCATCGCCGTACAGCCGCCAGCTGATGGTGGACTTGTTGCCGCCCACGTCCTGCCCGGACAGGGACCACGAGAATGTCAGATATCTGCCGTTATAGCTGGAAGTGGAAAGGCTTCCGCTTGTATCACTCATGCTGCCTCCTTTTATGTTTTAGACCAGTACGCGCCGATGCCGTCCTCGTTATCCACGGACGAGTGGAACTTCATCCAGCGCAGTTTGTAGCCGTCCGCGTTGACCGACAGGGTCTCCC
>OMUP01000017.1 GCA_900314255.1 uncultured Lachnospiraceae bacterium
GGGCTGGCTTGCGGCTCACAGTCACCGGAAACAAGCTTTTTCCCACTGCCTCCCTCACACATTTGCCATGCGGGCGGCTGACTTTTTCTCGCGGCGTTTCTGGAGGTAGGACACGATCATGGTGCAGCTTGCGTCGCCGGTGATGTTGACGGTGGTGCGCCCCATGTCAAAGATCCGGTCGATGCCGTAGACGAGTGCGATGCCCTCGACCGGCAGGCCGACGGACTGAAGAACCATCGCGAGCATGATCGGGCCGGCGCCAGGAACACCGGCGGTGCCGATGGAGGCGAGGGTGGCTGTGAGAACGATCGTCACCATCTGCTGCGGCGTGAGCGTGATGCCGTAGCAGGCAGCGATGAAGATCGTGCAGACGCCCTGGTAGATGGCGGTTCCGTCCATGTTGATGGTCGCGCCCAGCGGCAGCACGAACGAAGCGACTTCCTTCGAGGCGCCCATCTTCTCACAGCAGTCCATGTTGAGCGGCAGCGTGCCGACGCTGGAGGCGCTCGAGAACGCGAACATCATGGCCGGCATCATGCCCTTGAAGAATTTCAGCGGGCTCATGTGGCCGAGCGTGCGGACGGTGGTCGAATAGATGACGCCCATGTGAACGATGTAGGCGATGTAGGCAGTCAGCAGCACGATGGCGAAAGAACCGATGATCGCCGGGCCGTTGTCCGCGATGACAGGGCACAGCAGGCAGAACACGCCGATCGGCGAGAGCTTCAGGATCATATCCATGCATTTCATGAAGATGTCATTGCACAGATTGATCGCCTTCACCGCCGGCTCGCCCTTCTTGCCCAGCAGAATAATGGCAAATCCGATGATCAGCGCCATCACGATGACCTGGAGCATGTTGGACTGCGTGATCGGCGTCAGGAAGTTGGACGGAAAGATGTTGACAATGGTGTCCATCACCGAGGTGCTCTCGGTGACCTCATAGGACAGTCCCGAAGTCGAGAGAAGCGGGAAGAACGGTTTGAAGATGTTGGCGAAAATCAGGCCGATCGTCGTGGCAAATGCAGTGGTGAACAGATAGTAGATGATTGTCGTCCCGCCGATGATTCCGACTTTCTTGATGTCGCTTAAGGACAGCACGCCGGCCATGATCGAGAACAGCACGATCGGCGCGATGATGAACTTGATCAGGTTCAGAAAAATGGTTCCGAACGGGTGAATGTAATTGTCGGCAAATGCTGCGTGCGGCTGCAGAAGCAGACCGGCGATGATGGCCAGAATCATCGCAATAAAGATCTGCGAGGCAAGCGGCATTTTCTTCCGCTTACGTTTCTGACCTTCTTCGGGCATGGCCTCAAGCCCTTTCTGAAGCGCTTCCTGCGCCGTATCCACAGCCTCAGCGGCCGTGGGAACCTCCGACGGATTGGTTGGGACGTTTTCTGCTTCGGAGACCTCTTCTTTCAGAGTTTCCCGAAAACGCTCATCCTTTTTTCCCATACACACTTCCTCCCCTGCATCAGACAAAAGAAACGTAAGAATAACCGGAATCTGACAGACCAAATTCGGCGCTTTATTATAGCAGACTTTCAATTCTTTTGTGAAGCAAATTTCAACAGGCCGTTCTATATACCCAGCCCCGGTATGTGAATTCTGTACAAGTTAGGAATACAAAACTTGTTGACATTTGTCAGATTTGCGGGATTGCATTATACCCTTAAGGGGTATATTATGATGACTGTGAGGAAGCTCTTGAAACGAGGAGGCGTGCGCATGGAAGATACCAGAAAGTGCGGATGTGAAGATACAGCAAAGGAAAAGAAACAGGCCGCAGGGGAGGCCGAAGAGATGTTCATTCCGGACTGCTGCCGGCACAAGACGCGGGAGCGTTCAGAGAAGGAGTACAAGGACCTGTGCAACCGGCTGAACCGGATCGAGGGACAGGTGCGCGGCGTGAAGCGGATGCTCGAGAACAACGCGTACTGCCCGGACATCATCACGCAGGTGAGTGCCATCAATGCGGCGCTCAACAGTTTCAACAAGGTGATTCTGGCGGATCACATCCGGACCTGCGTGACCGATGACATCCGGGACGGCGGGACCCAGAAGGTGGATGAGCTGCTGAAACTTCTGCCGAAAGTCATGAAGTGACAGTTCCGGAAGGAAAGGATTGTGAGAGAAGAGTGGAACAGTATACAGTTACAGGGATGAGCTGTGCGGCCTGCCAGGCGAGAGTCGAGAAGGCCGTCGCGAAGGTTCCGGGAGTAAAAAGCGTTTCTGTCAGTCTCCTGACCAATTCGATGGGCGTTGAAGGAACGGCGGACGCGGGAGCCATTGTCAAGGCGGTGGAAGACGCAGGATACGGTGCTTTCCCGAAGGACACAGGAGCGGAAAGCAAAGGCAAATCCGGCAGTGTCTCTGCCAGGATTGCGGCGGAAGAGGATGCTCTGAAAGACCGCACGACGCCGGTATTAAGGAAAAGACTGATCGCGTCGATCGGATTTCTGCTGGCGCTGATGTACTTTTCAATGGGCGCGCACATGTGGGGCTGGCCGGTGCCGCCGTTCATGGTTGGAAACCACGTCGCCATGGGCCTGATGCAGCTTCTGCTTGCCGGTATCATCATGGTGATCAATCAGAAATTTTTCATCAGCGGCTTCAAGAGTCTGTTTCACGGCGCGCCGAACATGGACACGCTGATCGCGCTCGGATCGTCGGCTGCATTCGGATACAGCACGGTGATGCTTTTCGCCATGACGTATGCGCAGGTGCATGAAGGCAGCGAAGCAGCGGCCTCCTACATGAACGAGTTTTATTTTGAGTCGGCCGGCATGATCCTTGCGCTGATCACGGTCGGCAAGATGCTCGAGTCGTACTCGAAAGGCCGCACGACGGATGCGCTGAAGAGCCTGATGAAGCTCGAACCGAAGACGGTCAATGTGATCCGCGAGGGAAAAGAGCAGCAGATCTCGATTGACGACGTCGTGAAGGACGACATTTTTGTGGTACGCCCGGGCGAGAACATTCCGGTGGACGGCGTGGTCATCGAAGGCACCAGTGCGGTGGATGAGTCGGCGCTGACCGGCGAGTCGATTCCAGTCGACAAGGAAGAGGGCTCGCAGGTGAGCTCGGCGACCCTGAACCAGTCCGGCTTCCTGAAGTGCCGGGCGACCCGTGTCGGCGAGGACACGACGCTTTCCCAGATCATCTCGATGGTGAGCGACGCGGCGGCCACCAAGGCGCCGGTTGCCAAACTGGCGGACACGATTTCCGGATACTTTGTTCCGGCGGTCATTCTCATCGCTGCGGCGGTTATCGTGATCTGGCTGCTGCTCGGGCAGCCGGTCGGTTTCGCGCTTGCCCGCGGCATCAGCGTTCTGGTTGTCTCCTGCCCGTGCGCGCTCGGACTGGCAACGCCGGTTGCGATCATGGTCGGCAACGGCATGGGCGCGAAGCACGGCATTCTTTTCAAGACGGCCGAGGCGCTGCAGGAGACCGGAACCGTGCAGATCGTAGCCCTGGACAAGACCGGCACGATTACGAGCGGCAAGCCGAAGGTGACCGATATCATCCCGGCGGACGGTGTGACAGAGCAGGAACTGATTGAACAGGCTGCGGCGCTTGAAAAGAAAAGCGAGCATCCGCTCGCCAAGGCGGTTCTGGAATACGCGGAAGAAAAGAAGATCTTTGTCTCGGATGTACAGGATTTCAAAGCTCTTCCGGGGCATGGACTTGAAGCAGCGCTCGCCGGGAGCAGACTTACAGGCGGCAGCGGCCAGTACATCAGCGGCCGCACGGATGTCCCGGCGGATATGATGAAAAAGGCCGAAGAGCTCTCGGGCGACGGCAAGACGCCGCTGTTCTTCATGAAAGATGACAAGCTGATCGGCATCATCGCGGTCGCGGATGTCATCAAGGACGATTCGGCGGAGGCGATCCGGCAGCTGAAGAACATGGGTATCCATGTGGTTATGCTGACCGGTGACAATCAGAGGACGGCAGAGGCAATCGGCCGTCAGGCTGGTGTCGACGAAGTGATCGCCGGCGTGCTTCCGGAAGGCAAGGAGGCCGTGATCGCCCAGCTTCAGAAGAAGGGCAAGATCGCGATGGTCGGCGACGGCATCAACGATGCGCCGGCTCTGACCCGGGCCAATATCGGCATCGCGATCGGCGCAGGCACAGATGTGGCGATCGACGCGGCGGATGTGGTTCTGATGAAGTCCCGCCTGACCGACGCGGCGGCGGCTGTCCGGCTGTCCCGCCAGACTTACAAGGATATCGTCGAGAACCTCTTCTGGGCTCTGATCTACAATGTGGCGCTTGTTCCGCTGGCTGCCGGCCTGTACGCGCACTTCGGCGTCACGATGAACCCGATGTGGGGGGCGGCGGCGATGAGCTGCTCGAGTGTATTTGTCGTGAGCAATGCGCTGCGGCTGAACCTCTTTGACATGTTCAGCACGAAGCACGACAAAAAGCTGAAGCATCCGGTCACGCCGGACGCGGACGGAAAGCTTTACGCAGCGCCGGAAAAGGCGAAACAGCAGGAAACTGCCGGCAATGCCGGAAATCATAATAACAAGGAGAATGAAATGACAAAGACAATCAAGATCGAAGGAATGATGTGCAATCACTGCGAGATGACCGTAAAGAAGGCGCTCGAGGCGCTCGACGGCGTGGAGAACGCGCAGGTAAGCCATGAGGCAGGACAGGCTGTCGTTACGCTTTCCAAGGACGTCGATGACGCGGCGCTCACCAAGGCGGTTGAGGACAAGGATTACAAGGTGGCTGGAATTCAGTGAGAAACCGGAAAAGGCGATAATCTGGCACAAAGGGACTGCTGCAAAAAGTGCAGCGGTCCTTTTTGTTTTCGGCTATAATTTACAGCAGAAAGGCACATTTGCCTGCGCAAGAGGAGGGCTTGAGGATGAGCGGACGGACGGTTCGAGCGGCTGTAACAGCAGATTATCCGGAAATTGAAACCATTTACGCGGGCGCAAGGCAGCGGATGCGGGAGACCGGCAATCCAACGCAGTGGGGCAGCACGTATCCTCCGGAGGATCTGATCCGGGCAGACATCGCAAACGGGTGGCTTCAGCTGGTGTGCGAGGACGGGCGGATTGTCGGCGCATTTGCCCTGTGCACCGGAGAAGATGCCACATATCAGAAGATTGAAGAAGGGCAGTGGCTGAATGATGAGCCGTACCTGACGGTTCACCGCGTGGCAGGGGCGTCCGGGGTCAGAGGGATTTTAAGGACGATCCTCACATTTGCCGAGAGTCAGCCGGGCGCGCGCAACATCCGCATCGACACGCATCCGGACAACAAGATCATGCAGCATCTGCTGACCAAATATGGATACACGAAGTGTGGCATCATCTATCACACGGACGGCACGCCGCGGTTTGCGTATCAGAAGGTGCTTGAAGGGTGACGGAGGCTCCCCGGGGGACAGATTTTTCCAGGCGTCAGCTCAGGTGCTTTTCGAAGTGTCCCATGACTTTGACGCCGGCATTTTCGATGATAAATGCGCCCGGGTCAAGGGAGCGGATCAGGCGGCGCAGGGCGTGCACTTCGTACTTGTTCATCACGACGTACAGGATATGAACCGGCTGGCCTGCGTAGATACCGGTGCCCTGCCAGGTGGTCGCGCTCCGGCGGAGCTGGCTGGTGATTGCCTGCTCGAGTTTCAACGGATTTTCCCGTGTGATGATGTGCATTTCCACGTTGATGCCCTGGGAGTAGAAGCGGTCCAGAGCGTAGGACATCATGGCCGAGCTGATCATGGAATACACGGCCGTGGTGAGATCGTAGTGCACGGCCAGGACGACATACAGAATGATGTTGACGATGAGGCCGAGCTGTCCGACCGTCACTTTGCGGTCTTTGTTGATCAGGATAATTCCGACCAGATCCATGCCGCCGTCATTGGACCCGAACCGCAGGCACAGTCCGATTGTGACGCCGCGCAGGATGCCGCCCAGAAGGCAGGCAGCCAGAGTGTCGTCGATCAGGGGAGCGGCGGGGATGGGAATCAGCGCCATGGAAAGAGACTGGGCGCTGATGCAGATCGCGGTCTTTACGAAATACCGGCGGCCCATCATGCGCTGCACGATGATCAGGATGGGAATGTTGACAAGGTAGTACAGAAGACCGGCATAGTCAAATGGCGGCTGCACGCCGGTGATTTCGGTGATTAAGGAACGCAGCAGCTGGACCATGCCCAGGATTCCGCCGGAATACAGATGATACGGAATGATGAACCAGTTGGTGATGCCGCCGTAGAGAACGGACAGGGCCAGAATCATCAGTACCTTTTTACTTTCTGTTTCCATATCTTTCTGCGACATAGGGAGAGTTTTCATAAATAAAATCCTTTCGGCTGATGTAGGCGGAAACCCACTGCCCTTGGGCGGTGGGAGGAGCCTTGTAAATTCGTAGCCAT
>OMUP01000198.1 GCA_900314255.1 uncultured Lachnospiraceae bacterium
GATCCTTGATTCCTGTAATGATGATATATCCGGCCAGGACGATCAGAAGCACCAGGAAAGAACCGCCGACCGCGTACAGGAGCCCGGTCATGAAGCGATTGACTCCCTCAGCCTTCCGGATCCGTTTCATCGAATTATCATTCATAGATTTTCCCTCATATAGAAACAAACTCTTATCTGCCCGACATCTTCTTCTGTGATCTCGCAGAAATAAGATGAATGATGAGGATGCAGACAATCGAGATGATGAACAGAAGCAGCGCCATAGACCAGAGCGCCATGTTCATCTCACCGCCGTTGGCCGAGTTGCCCATATCCGATGCAATCGCCGATGTCAGGTTATTCGTGGGCGAAAGAATGCTGCTCGGGAAGGCCCTCGTCTTACCGATGACCATGGCAACCGCCAGCGCCTCACCGAAGGCTCTTGCGAGGCCCAGGATGATGCCGGTCAGAATGCCTGGCATTGCTGCCGGGAGACTGATATGCCAGATCATCTGCCATCTTGTTGAGCCGAGACCGTATGCTGCCTTCCGGTAGTTGTCGGAAACAGAGCGGATGCTGTCCGCCGCCACTGTCGTAATCGTCGGGAAAATCATGACTGCCAGCACGATGCCGGCTGCCAGAACCGAATAACCGCCCATCGGCGCGTTGAACGTGTCGCGGATCCAGGGTACCAGAACGGTCATGCCGACCCAGCCGTATACAACCGACGGAATTCCGACAAAGATTTCAACCGCCGGCTGAAACAGCTTTGTTCCCAGATCCGGCGAAATTTCCGTGATAAAGACCGCCGCTGCGATGGAGAACGGCGCTGCGATGAGAAGCGCCAGTCCGCAGGTGAGCAGTGATCCGACAATATAGACAGCCGCTCCGACGCTTCCGCCGTATGTTCCGGCAGTATCTTCCGGTGCCCAGTCCGAAGAAAACAGGAATTCAGCCACCGAGTGGTGAAACTGTGTAAAGGTCACTGATCCCCTAACGATCAGGAAAATGGCGATGATCAGGGTCAGCACGATCAGAAATCCGCCGCATATGGTGACCAGAATCCGGCCTGCATATTCGTTTTTGAATTTATTCATCCGAACACTTCCTTACTCTGAAGCTGTTTCTACGCAGAAGAAACCCATTCCCCACGGGCGGCGTGGCACCGAAAGGAGAATGAGTTCCGCAATTTCAGCCGTTTTTAAGCGGATTACTTGTGAGCATCGATCGCTGTCTGGCTCATCTTGGACGATACGCCGTATCCCATGCTCTCAAGCTTGCTGGAGTAGGAGTCACCCATCATGTAGTTGATGAACGCTTCCGCTGCCGTATTGTCAGCGCCCTTCTTGGTGTACATGTGCTCATAGCCCCATACGTTGTAAGCGCCGCTGTAGGTGTTCTCCAGAGTCGGAGCCGTGCCGTCGATGGATACCGCCTGAACATCGCTGTTGTTCACCAGGTAGGAACGAGCTACATAGCCGATGGCATTCTTGTTGTCCTCGACATTCTGAAGCAGTGTGCCGGAATCGTCTGTCTCAAGTGCCGAAGAAGAAGACTCTTCCGCTCCGCCCAGGGCATACTCCTTGAACAGTGCGCGTGTACCGGAAGACGACGGTCTTGTGATCAGCATGATGGACTCGTCCGGTCCGCCGACCTCGCTCCAGTTCGTGATCTCACCGGTGAAAATCTTTACCAGCTGATCGGTTGTGAGATTGGTCACGCCCAGATCCTTGTTGACAATCGCTGCCATGGTAACGGTGCATACCTGATGATCCTCAAGTTCTGCCGCAGCTGTCGCGTCAAGTTTCTCCTCGGCAAATACATCCGAGTTGCCGATGTTTACAGCGCCGTCGCTTACCTGCTTGAGACCCTGGCCGGAACCGCCGCCGTTTACAGAAATTACGCAGTCCGGATTTTCAGCCATGAATGCGTCCGCCGCATCCTGAACAAGCGGAAGCAGAGCCGAAGAACCAGCCGCTGTGATCTGTCCGGAAACCTTTGTCGTCGAAGCTGCCTTGGTCGTCGTCGTGCTTCCCGATGCAGTTGTGGTCGTGCTGCCTGCTGCTGCCGTTGTTGTCGTGCTGCTTGTGCTGCTTGTGCTGCTGCCGCATCCGACTGCGCCTGCCGCCATAATTCCCGTAATAACCAGTGCAGCTGCTCTGAGTACCTTTTCCCTTGTCATTCCTTTCAATCCTCCAAATCGAACCA
>OMUP01000015.1 GCA_900314255.1 uncultured Lachnospiraceae bacterium
GCGATCTGTTCCTTGGAGTGGGTTCTTGCATTTCTTGCATAAGGCACCAGCTTGTCAATCGGTACCTGTTCCAATTTCACTGTATCCATTTATCGTCCTTTCCGTGAGCGGAGGAGCTGCTCCATCGTGTCATTCGGATTTCCGTCCTCAAACTCCTCGGTGCAGTTCTGCCGTACAATGTCGTAAATCTCCATCCAGATCAGGTTGGCGGATTTCTGAAACTGAGACGCCATCTGAACGAAGGGAGAAGAAATCACGCCGCCGGTCGTCGGATGCTTGCCAAGGAGTCCATAGGTCGATATCGCATCTTCGCACTGGATATACCGGGCGAAGTTCTGCGCGTAGGACTCAATGAGTCGCTTGTTCACGAGATTCTCGCAGTGGCGTTTCTTAAGCCAGAGCCAGGTTTCTTTGTAGATCGCATCCGCGCCGAGCGGCTTTCCGTTTTTCTGTTTTGCGGACAGATATTCGTCAGGCTTCGGCATGTCGGCTCCTTCAAGCACAGCGCCCTCCGGCAGATCGACTGCTTCCAGCTCCTCCGGATCAAGATCCGGGATGTCGTTATTCATGACCTGTGGTTTCTGTCCCTTTGCAATCTTCTCAGCGGCGGATGCTGGTTTGTCACCGGCACGTATTCGTCTGCCGCCGCGGTACGTTCCGTCTTTTGCCATGTGTATCATTCCTTTCCTTAAGGCGGCAGTTTTTAATACCCCGTTTGAACCGGAAAAAATGCACGCGAGAGGGGGCGGCGGTCTCCGTTGCTTAGGGGCACAGCGATTTATCCCGCCCCTACCCGGTCGCGCACACGTTATCGATCTCCACGTTCTCGATGAATCTTCTCGTGACAGCTCCGGCAGAGACTTTCGAGGTTGCTCTCGTCATTGCTTCCTCCTTCCGAGATCGGTTTGATGTGATGCACCTCCTCGACCGGAACGAATCGTCCGTGCTTCAGGCACTCCTCACAGAGAGGGTGCTTGTGAACGTAGCGTGTCCTGATCTTCCTCCACTGACTGCCGTAACGTTTGTGCCCGTTGTATCCGCGGGTGAAGGTGTCGTAGTGTTCCTCCATCAGCTTCTTATGCTTCGGGCAATACTGTTCGCTGTCCTCTGCAAGTTCCTTGCAGCCTTGGTATCTGCAGGGGCGCTTCGGTTTCCTTGGCATGCACGCCGCCTCCTTTGCTGCATAACAAAAGCCCCGGAGGATCATGTGTCCTTCAGGGCTTGTACCAGCCGGTTTCCCGTCTGCTCATCATTCATTTTTGCTGATTCTACTATATCATAAGGACCGGTGTAGTATCTTGTTGCAAAGTGTTGCAAAACGTGCAAGTTAGATGATGATCGGTCTTTCTGGCAGGATCACATGGTTTAGAGCACTGCCATGCCAGCGGTAAACCGTGGTGCGGTCCGCATGCAGCTCATTTCCAATCTGCTCCCACGTCATGCCAAGGACGTACCGATACTTCAGAACCAGACGCTCATCGGTATCCGGTACAGCTTCGATGACTTCACGGATCTGTTTCTTCAGGTCAGAGAGAAGATTCAGTTCAGCCGAGACTTTCTGCTCCAGATCCCACAGCTTATCAAGTGCCTTTACAAACGGGGCATCAGAAGGAGGAGTACTCTGGACTCGGTCGGTGTCGTACCGTACTGCGGATACGCTCCCGGCCATCTCCCGTAAGTTCTTTGCTTCTTCCAAATCAGAATTGATCTGCTGATCGAGGCGGTATGCCTGATGAAGATATTCTTTCGTTGTCATTTGAGGGCCTCCTTTCTCAGCTCTGTAATCAGATATTCACCATCAACTGTGGTAAGCGCCGTATACCAGCCAGAACGGAAGAATCGCTCCAGTTCATCAATCTGCGCTTTGGCATCACGGCTGTTCGGGCATTTCTTCTGGTGCTTTAAGGCATGCCGGTAATCTTTCACTGCTTGAAGGACGATGGCGTTCGCCAGCTTTTCATATTCCGTCATGACGAGCCACCTTTCAGATTTGCCTTCACTGCATCGATCAGCGCCGCTTGTGTCATCTCTTTCTTTGAGAGAGCCTTCATGATGCGTTCGTCAATGGTGCCTTTTGTGAGGATGTGCTCGATGACGACGGTGCGGGACTGTTGTCCTTGTCTCCAGAGACGGGCATTGGTCTGCTGATAGAGCTCAAGGCTCCATGTGAGGCCAAACCAGACAAGAGTGCTGCCTCCGGCCTGAAGGTTTAAGCCATGTCCGGCGGAGGCTGGATGAATCACAGCAACTGAAATTTTCCCGGCATTCCAGTCTGCGATATCCTGACTGGACTTTATTTCCCGGACAGAAAAGCGCTCTCGGATCCTTGTAAGGTCATGCTTGAACCAATAGGCGACGAGGAGTGGTTTTCCGTTCATGGATTCGATGATGTCTTCCAAGGCATCCAGTTTTCGGTCGTGGAAGGCAATCACCTCTCCGGAATCAGAATAGATCGCCCCATTTGCAAGCTGGCAGAGCTTTCCAGTAAGGGCAGCAGCATTGGCAGCAGTTACTTCACCGCCCGGAAGGTTTAAGATGAATTCCTGCTTTAAATCTTCATACCGGTCGCGCTCCGGCTCTGACAGTTCGACGTCATATTCCGTGGATATGAGTTCCGGCATCTTTAGGTGGTCTTCCGATTTCATGGAGATCGTGATATCGGAGATCTTCCGGTAGATAGCGTCTTCTGCATAGGGTAACGGCTTGTAGGAATAGACGATCTCTCCGTTACGCTTGTCAGGAACAAAGTAGTTCAGCCGGTACTGGTTGATGAATCGTCCAAGGCGGTGTCCCTGATCCAGAAGCTTGAATTCAGCCCAGAGATCCATGAGTCCGTTGGAAGAAGGCGTGCCGGTGAGACCGACGATCCTCTTTATTAAAGGCCGGACCTTCATCAGTGCTTTGAAACGTTTTGATTTGTGATTCTTGAAGGAAGAAAGCTCATCGACGATCACCATGTCGTAGTCAAACGGGAATCCGGAAGAATCTACCAGCCACGGGACGTTTTCACGGTTGATGATCGTGATATCTGCATTCGTCATGAGAGCTGTCTTTCGCTCTTTTACCGTTCCGACTGCTACGGAATAGGTGAGGCCCTTCAGATGCGACCATTTCTCTATTTCTGCTGGCCATGTATCCCTGGCTACGCGAAGTGGGGCGATTACCAGAATCCGGTGAATGAGAAAGCTGTCAAACAGAAGATCGAAGGCTGCTGTCAGGCTGATTACCGTTTTTCCGAGACCCATGTCCAAGAGAACGGCAGCCATCGGATGTTCCTCGATATACTTTATGGCGTATGCCTGATAATCATGTGGCTTGAAGTTCATCCAGCATCCCTCCAATCTCGCGTACATCGTCAATCACATAGACCCGGTATCCCAGCTTCCGAAGGAGACGGTGCCGCGACAGCTGCAGAGGTCTCGGTTTCTTGCCGGGTGCCTTCAGTTCTGCAAACGCCATATGTCCATCAGGTAGCAAGATGAGGCGGTCGGGCATGCCTGCGAAACCCGGAGAGACGAACTTCGGTGCAATCCCGCCCGCGCTTTTTACCATCACGACTAATTTGTGTTCTATTTGCTTTTCGTTCATGCAAAACTCCTTAAAATGGGAAGTGTGCAGGTCGAGAAGGTCTTCCCTTAAAACCCCTATATAAAGATTTTTTCAAAAAATCCTCTATAGGGACTTTTATATATAGACCTTCTCGACCTGCACCTTTTTGTG
>OMUP01000125.1 GCA_900314255.1 uncultured Lachnospiraceae bacterium
AAGGGTGGCGTACGTAACCAGTAACCATCAAGCACACAGAAAAAGTGATTGACCCTTTTTTTCATAGGGACGCCTCCTTGTACAGACACGTTGCGCCTGATCATGCATAAATAGGCGTAAGAGCTGCGATTTTCATTATAGTGCAAATCCCGCATAAAGTACCGAAAACATAATCCCGCTTACATCACATATTTCAAATCAAAATCCGGGCGGCATTGCCACCCGGAACAAGAGGTTTTCCAGAAAAAGTGCAGCATGACTTTCTGTCAATATAGATCCATCCGTTTTTTACAAGTTACTTTTTAACTGTATTTCTGCCATAACACCGAAGTGATCAGAAATAATTGGCTCATGAATCCCATCAAAAGCCAGCCGGTACTTTCGTACTTCTACCTCAGGTTTTGTCAGTATCCAGTCAATTCTTTCTTTCCGATGATCCTCCCCCCAACCATCCACATTATCGGGGAGTAAAGTTCCCCCCTGCATTCCCGGGATAAAGCAATCTTGCCAGCCGTCATTCTGTATTAGAGACTTATAAGCAGAAGACCTTGCTGCATCATTGTTATAATCTCCCGCAACAATATACCCTGCTTCCGGTCTTTCTTTCTCACATACTTTCAGGAAGGATCTGAAATGGTTCCATTCTTCTGAGAACGGTTCAAAGCCCGGTCTGCTGTTCCAACCAAAATGTACAGAAAAGCAAAACACAGGATCCCTTCGTTTCAATAGTATTCCTGTCTGTACCCTGTTCTGCCATGTCGTGTCATATGGCGGTGCGCTCACATGAACGGCAAATGTCTTCTCTACAGGTAACGCTGAAAATACAGCCGTGCCTTCTTCCATAACATCATAGCTTTTATGTGCGTAATTCCAACTCCAAATGTATTTTTGGTTTTTTGAATACAAAAGACTGGCCAGCTGATATGCAAAATTATGATATGTAATCTTTTTTCTATTATTCCCCATTGCCTTTTCAGACAGATACCCGCAGGCTGCAAGTTCATCACCAGAGACAAACTTATCATCCCCCGGCTGATTCACTTCCTGAAGCAGCACAATCTCGATATGATTTTGAATAATAACGTCAGCCAGTGTCTCTAATCGTTCTTCATTTGTGAGCTGTATCCCCTTAACCGGAAATAAGCTATGTGTATTTAACGTCAGAACTTTTAACAAATTCGTTTCAGGGATCATATGCATCAGCCTTTCACCGCTCCTGCTGTAAGGCCTCCGATAATCTGCTTCTGTAAAATCAGATAGGCTATTACAACCGGCAGACTGGCAAGTACAAAGCAGGCAAATGCCTGATTGTAATTGACGGAAAATTCCGACTGAAATGCATTCTGATACAGAGTCAGTGTCCACATTTTCCAGGATTTATTTAATGTAATCAACGGCAGAAGATAGTCATTCCAGGTTGCAAGTCCTTCCCGGATCATTACGGTCACAATGATGGGCTTCATAAGTGGAAGAACAATCTTTCTGTAAACGATAAATGTAGTTGCGCCATCGATGTAAGCAGATTCTTCCAGGCTCTGACTAATACCATCCAGATAGCCTGTGTAAAGAAATACACTTTCGCAAGTAGCATGGGCAATATAAAGAATCGTCAGTCCCACCTGATTCATCATTCCGATATTTGTGAGTAATTTAACCAGCGGAACCATCCGAACCTGAAATGGAATAAAAATGCCAACCAGTAAATAGAAATATATTGCCCGGAATATCTTGCTGTCACGCATGCCTCTCGAAATAGAGAAACTCATTGCCGGCATCAGGATCAGACTTCCCGCCAGAGAAATTCCTGTAATAAATAATGTATTACCATATGCATAGTATAATTTAGGTGACTTCAAGATCTCCTGAAAGTTTCCGAGATAGAATGATTTCGGCAGCGAAAAATAACTGGTCGCTGTTTCCGATTGCCCCTTAAAGGTCGTGACCAGACATATATAAACCGGAAACAAAATCAAAACAGTTCCAAAAATTAACAGAATATATGGAATAATCTTTTCTCTTGTTTTCAGCTTCATTCCTGGACCTTCTTTCTGTCCGTAAATATAATCTGCAGTACCGATACCAGAGAAACAATCACACCGGTTACAATTGCTTCCGAAATGCTGTAACTGAATTTATTCTGGACAAATGCATGCTGATAGATCAAATATGCAATACTCTTTGTGACACCTCCCGGGCCGCCATCTGTCATAACTTTGATGTAATCGAAAACGGTAAGTCCACTCTTCAACGTCAGAACCAATACAACCGTTAGTGTCGGAAGAAGATATGGCATTGTTATATATCGGAAGCACTGCCATTTTGTTCCCCCGTCAATTTCAGCCGCTTCATACAAATCCTGCGGCACCGTCTGTAATCCGGACAAAAATAACAAAGTGGGTATAGCAACAACCTTCCAC
>OMUP01000134.1 GCA_900314255.1 uncultured Lachnospiraceae bacterium
CCGAGATGTCTGCCATCCGGGAACCAGAACTCATGTGTGAGAATCAGATCATCAGGCTGCGGCCGGCATCGCCGTAAGTTTTTCCCGCACAGCCCTTCACTTCCATGTTCTGTATCTGCTTCTATGAGCCAGAGTCTTGCGTCGATCCGGTTGTACGGTCCCTCGTGGGCAAACATAATCAGATCGTTCCTCACCGGATTGATCTGCGCATGACTCAGCCAGCAGCGGGTGTCATACACGGTGAAAACCTGTCCTGTCCGGCTGTCAAGATACCGGATCCGGCAATGCGGCTTCGCCAGGCAGTTCTGCTCAAAGCTGTTCCAGAACACACCAGGCTTCGGCGCCGGAAACGTATCTGTTTCATCCTCGGTAAATGCAAAATACCTGAAATCTGATGACGGACACGGCGCTCCCATCCGCCAGCCCCCCGGCGGACTGTAAAGCTTTTGCCGCTCCCCGGACGCAATATCCTGCCGCCAGAAGGCTCCTGCCTGTACATAGAAAACAGCTTTGTCTCCCGCCTCAATCTGTCCGGAATAGTCATCCGGTTCCGTTCCTTCCGTAAGCTGAAGGGCCATGCCATCCTTCAGATCCAGAAGATACAGCTGCCGGCCTTCCTCCCGCTGCATGCAGATGAGAATCCGGTTTCCGTCTGCCGTTGTCATCCGGTTGTAAAAATACATATGATGACTGACATACTCCGGATCCGTCAGCCGGGTTACTTTCCGCCCGGTAAATGGATCTGAAAACCGGCTGAAATGACAGTACAGCTTTTCTCCTGCCGGCATATACCGTCCCCCTTTCATCCGTCGCGGCATGTTCAGCATCTCAGGAAACGATCGATGAACTTTTGAAATTTTTCGTGGTTCTTGAGCATTCTGCACAGATGCCGTTCGTAATCTGATGGGCTTATTATTCAATTTTTATGGAATTACAACAATAATCATTTTCTTGACTGCATAAAAAAAGGCCGATTTTACGGCCTTTTTGAACAAAACTGATGAGTTTTTGATAATACCATGGAATGTTACAGAGAACTGTTTTCAAATCATTTTATCCCTGTTCCCGGAACTGTTTTCTGAATTTTCCCGGTGTCGTTCCGGTCATTTTGCTGAAAAAGCGGATGAAATTCTGCGCGTTCGTATAGCCGAGCTCTTCCGCTATGCTTGCTACTGTTTCACTTGTATTAAGAAGTCTGTCCTTGGCCAGGCCAAGCCGGTAGCTGTCTGTATACTCAGTGAACGTCATGTTCTTTTCCTGTTTCAGAATCTTCCACAGATAACTTGGATTATAATTCAGCGCCTGTGCACACTCAGCAAGTGTAATATTGCCCTTATTATCTTCCACCATCTTTTCAATCGACATCAGGATCAGATGAGACTGTGAGGTCATATTTTCGCCGACACTGAAAAGGATCGGGTCGATCATCTTGAACTTCAGATATCCCCGGACATAATTCAAATCGACCGAATTCATCACAGTCTTGTAGATTTCATCCACACTGTCCCGCAGCACGCTCTCAATTGCAATTCCATTCTCCTGTGCACTTTCGATTACAGAATTCACAAACTGAAGCAGTACCGTCGCCGCCGCTTCCCGTGAAAGCCCCTGTTCGCGTATGGACTTAGTCACCTTATTGACAACTTCATAAGCGCTCTCTTTGTCAGCCTGCTGGATTGCCTGATTAATTTTCTGGGTCCACTCGCTGTTATAGATAACGGTCGCGGACTGCTCATCTCCCATATAAAACTGATAATAGCTTTCGGTACCTGGATTCGGATGCTTTCTGCTTACACCGGCTGCTTCCTCGACTTCATGCCGGCTGTTAAGCGCTCTGACACTTTCCCGGTAAACGGCATGGAATTTGTGGATATCCCGCTCCACACGGCTGATGCCCATACCGATTTCTGTCCCGTACTGCGCATTTACATACTGCACCAGTGCCTTATACAGCTGCACGGCCGGCTCTGACAGAATATCCGTCGGCGCTTCCTCATCTGCAGCAGAAACCGCCTCCGGAATCAGGCAGACGATCGATTTCATATACGTGACAGGAGGAAAGAAACTGTCTCCAATGCCCTGTTCCTTGCAGAAGCGGACAATATCAAGCATGATTTCTTTTCCCTTTTGATCCGATATTATCTGCTCATCAGTACTGCGCAGAATAATCGTTACCACGCGGTATGCAGGCGGGATTCCGCCTGCAAGAGCGAGCTCTCCTGTAAAAGCATCAATATCGGCATCAGTAAGTTCCCCCTGCAGCATACGCCGCGCAAAAAGCTCCTGCACCTGGCTCTTGAGCTCTACATTGCGGGCATTAAGGCGGCTGATATTGTCAGCGACATACGCAAGTTCATCTTCCCCGGGCTGAAGCTTTGTATCCGATTCTGCCGAAATCTCACCGGCCATACGGCTCACAGGGCGATAGACCATCTGAAATGACAAAAACACGGCACCAAAAACAATAATAGCAAGCAGCACAAGCGAGAACAGCATGAACATATCCGCTGTCTTGTTCACCAGATGCAGATTTGTCCCGTAATATACATCCCAGCTTACCTTTGACAGACTGCTCTCTGCTGTCATGTATGTCGTATTTTCTCCCGAAATTTTTCCGCTCAAACTTTCGGAGCTGCCCTGCTTCTGAAGTGCTGCAAGAACAGCAGAAGAAAAATCATTGTCCGATGAATACCGCACTTCCCCGGTATTGCGGTCTACAATCACAACCGCCTGGCCACTGCCCAGGCCATTCCGGGCATCTTTCCAGAGCTGGTTCAGATTCAGTCTGACAGTCAGAACACAGTCCGGATCCAGCATATCATTGGGCATAAAAGAGATCAGATACAGCCCGTCAAACGGAACGACAGAATTGGCAGAAACTGTAGTACTTCCTGTATTTTCTGATTTGAACCATTGAAAAGAAATTCCGGAATATGCCAGGGAGCGGTTCTGCCACAGCTGCGCAAACTCTTCGACATGACCGAGATCATTCTCCGAGTACACTCCGTTGCCCGTGATGACCTTTCCCGTATTCCGATTCACAAACGCATAGGCGCGGACATAATCTCTGACAAGATTGCTTCCCGACAGAAGCCTCTGGGCTTTCAGGATATCCGAAACGCGCTCAAAGCTCACCGTTTCCGACATGATATAGTTCATACTGTCATTGTCATCCTGCGCCAGATTGGCATAATAATTCCATGTGTTCTGCAGTGCCCGGTCCAGATTCTGCGCAATTCCATCCACCGTATTTGCAGCACTTTCCGCGTATTGTTCATCTGAACGGCGGGAATAATACGAAAAAAACGTCACGGAAAATGTAATCAGAAGTATAAGAATAAGTCCCATCGACACAAAAGTCACCCGCCGGTGGAACCCTACTCTTCTGAGTTTCTTCTGCTTTGTCTGGCTGTTTTTACTCTTCAACATGATTTTCCTGCTGATCTACCCTGCTCCTGAACGCCCTGCCGGGTATAGCAGAAGTATTACTGTATATCCTCAACCTGCAGATTTCTGTACTGCCCTTTCATCGGCGCAAGCTGTCTGAAACCGATGCATCCGCCTCCAAGCAGCGGTCCGAAAGTTTTCCCGTCATCACAGAACGTAAACACGGTCAGTTCATTTACGGCAAATGACACCGTATTTCCTTTTTTAACAACCTTCAGCCTGTACCAGGCTGCATCCGGCGAAGCGTCCGGAATCGGATCCGCCCCCTGACTCACAAGATAAAATCCGTAGCTTTTCCGCAGATTGCAAGTGTGAAATGCTCTCTCATCCGGCTCTTTGCGGCGAAAATAAGAGATATGGAACGCATTGATGTCTCCGTGATGATACTGCGGATACTGTCCGTCTCTTTTGGCAAGTCCGGGATCAAAGATGCTCTGGCCTCTCCGCCCTTTTGCAGCGAAAAAGATCATGGCAAGTCCCGGTTCCCGCACGGGCCGGAATTCCCAGCTCACCTGAATGTCTGAGGGAAATTCGACCGGGCACCAGAATACATAGTTTGCCTTCTGACCATCTGACGATGGAAGGGCATTCTCCATGGTAAGAGCCCCGTCTTCAAAAGTAATATCAGCCCTTCCTTCCAGGATAAAATTACGGACGTCCTCCGGCGAGGATAACGGATTTTTATAAAGCAGCGTTCCCACTCTTCACCCCATTATGTATGTAAAATTTCAGCCGGAATATCATCCTGCCGTTTTCGCTTTTTTATTTGTTTATATTATACCATATTTATCGGAAAAATGCCGTGTCTGCCCGCGTCGCCGTCTTTACGTCATCTGTGAGCACTTCTTTCGGAAATCCCGGTATGCCCTTCAGGGCACCGGCAGCAAGTCCGGCGTACAGATAAGCACCGGAATACTGAAGATGAGCGTTGTCCTGATCGCCGTCCGGCCAGCCCTCAAACATTCCCTCCGGCACCCACATATATATGTGCTTACACTTTTCGGGCCCCAGTTTCGTATTAAAGTCCGCTGTCAGAAGTCCAAGATCAATGACCGGAATATTTCTTTCTTTTCCCAGTTTCAGCATGGCAAGACGATATTCATTAAAAGAAGGTCTGCAGATCATGTCCTCATCAAATTCCCGCATGGCAATCGGCGTTACCAGGACTGGATGTACTCCGTGCTCTCTCGCCGGGGTGATGTAACTCTCCCATAAAATTTTTCCGAATTCTTCCGGCTCGCAGAATCGCTCCGGTTTTGCCTTGTATGCATCGTTGTGTCCAAATTGAATGAGAAGCCAGTCGTCCTCTCTCATGGCTGCCAGACAGTCGTCAAACCGCCCCTCTGCCAGATAATTTCTGGCTCCCCTGCCGGCCATGGCCCGATTGTCGATTTTCACTGTATCCGTCTCATAGGTAACCGCATTGGCAAATGAAGAATTTTCCGAGTGATACACCCTGTATGCGCCAGTTGTCATATATTTCACCAGCAGCTGTCCCCATCCGCACTGAGGTGCCATCGATCGCGGATAACTCTGCACAGTTGAGTCAGATACCAGAAAGATTGTCTTTTTTTTCGCAGTTTCCATGGATTCTCCCCTTTATTCAGTCGTCCGGATTTTTCTGAACTTATTTATTATGGTACAACGATTTTCAGCAGACAACGGATTTTTAAGAAAGCAAAAAAGACTCTGACACTCCGGCCTCTTTCTGCCGCCTCCGCACAGTGCTGCTTTTTTCTGTATATTGACCTTTCAGACACATTCTGCAATACTTGCATAAATACAGTCCGTGAATACGGAAATCTATTGAGCAGGGAGAATTTTATGCGCATTGCGGTTTCATATGATGAGAACGGAAATGTTTTTCAGCACTTCGGCAGGACAGAGCAGTTCAAGCTCTATGACATTGACGGAGGCGAAATTGTCGGAGCACAGGTAAAAGACACAGACGGCGTCGGCCACGAGGCGCTGGCCGGATGGCTGGCGGAGCAGGGCGTCGATGTTCTGATCTGCGGAGGCCTGGGCGAGGGCGCCATGAACGCCCTGAAGGAAGCTGGAATTCAGGTGTACCCGGGTGCTTCCGGCAGCGCCGATGAAGCGGCTGCCGCATTTCTTGACGGCGATCTTGAGGCCGGCGAGGCAAACTGTGATCACCACGAGGAAGAGGAAGAAGAAGGCTGCGGATGCGAAGGCGGCTGTGAAGGCAGCTGCGGCGGTGGCTGCGGTGGCTGCGGCGGCTGCGGCGAGAGGCCGGTCATTCTGCAGGGAAAAAATGCCGGCAGAACGGTCCGCGTGCACTACCGGGGTACATTTGACGACGGGACGCAGTTCGACTCTTCGTACGACCGCGGCGAGCCGCTGGAATATGTCTGCGGAACCGGCATGATGATTCCGGGCTTTGACGCGGCTGTTGTCGACATGGAGGTCGGCGAGAGCCTCGATGTCCATCTGATGCCGGAGGACGCCTACGGGATGCCGGATCCGGGCCGCATTCTCGAGCTGAAAATCGCCGAGCTGCCGGGATCAGAAGACCTGACCGTCGGCCAGAAGGTATATCTGAGCACGCCGTCCGGGCAGTCTTTCCCGGTTGTCGTGACGGCAAAGGACGACGAGAACATCACGCTTGATGCCAACCACGAGATGGCCGGCAAGGAACTGAATTTCCACATCGAGCTGCTCTCCGCAGTCGGAGATTGATAGAAGGAAACCATGGAATTTACTGTAATCCGTGACGATATTACAAGAGTAAAGGCTGATGCCCTGATTCTTCCGGCCAACGCCGGCCTTGTGATCGAAAGCGGCGTGTCCAAGGCCGTTTTTGACGCGGCCGGCCGGAAATTCCTGACGGAGAGCTGCCACAAGGCGCTCAAAGACGCCAGGGGCCGGAACGAAGCAGGTGTGCGCGGTCTGCCGGAAGGGTCGGCCGTGCGCACACTGGCCGGGGAGCTGCCGGACACATTTGTCATCCACACGGTCATTCCGTCCTGGAAAAACGGGGAGTCCGGCGAGGAGGAGGCCCTGCGCGCCGCTCTGACAGCGGCGCTGAAGCAGGCGGATCTCATCGGTGCCAGGAGCGTCGTCCTGCCGCTTCTTGGCGCCGGCAGCCGGCATTTTGACAGCGTGACCAGCTTCACGCTGCTTTCCGGTGTGCTTCGCGCGTACGAGCCGGCCGGCAGCCTCGCCGAGGCGGCGATCTGCCTGTACGACACGGAAACCTGCCAGCGCCTCAAGGCGCTCGGCTTCACCTTTCCGGAGCGCATCGACGAGGCCTACGTCCTCGCCCACGACGAGACACTCCCGCCGCCGGCCGTCGAAGTGATGAGCAGCGCGGCAAAGAGCGCCGGCGCGGCCGGAAAGGCGCTGCAGAAGCAGGCCGGGGAGACCGCCGGAGAGATTGCCCGCCGCGCAAAGTTCATGCACTCGCAGGCCCGGCAGGCCTCGTTTGACTTTCAGCAGCACGCGGCCCAGGCCGGCCGCGACGCAAAATTCCTGGCAAATGAGGCATCCCGCGCCTTTCACGAGGCCATGAAAAATCCCCAGACGAAGGAATACGCAAAGCAGGCCGCGCAGATCATCGGCGAAGCCGCCTTAGGGATCGCCGCGGACCAGGTGCTTCGAAAAGCCCTCGGCGCCGCGTCAAAAATCATCCGGAAGAAAAAGTGAGAGGGAACTCATGGTGGCTCGGGTCTTCTTACCGGACTTCCCGGGTCAGCGGAAATGAGGAACAAGCTTGTTTCCGATGCGATTTGGCTGAAGCTCAACCTGGCCCGTCAGCGGAAATGAAGAACAAGCTTGCTTCCGGTGCACTTTGGTTGAAACTGAACTTGGCCGG
>OMUP01000042.1 GCA_900314255.1 uncultured Lachnospiraceae bacterium
GCGCTTCCTTTGCGGCTGCGCCGGATCGTGACTGAAAGGGCAGACGCAAGAACAGCGGCCAGCAAAGCATAAATCAGTACAGTTCCCATTTCTCCTCCCGGAATCGTTCAAATCAGATCAGCATCGCGATCATCCGGAATACAAATGCCGCGATCCACGCGATGAAGCACTGCCAGAGCACCACAAGAACAGCCCAGCGCAAACCGAGTTCCCGGCGCACCGCCGCAATGGCTGCGACACATGGCGTGTACAGCAGACTGAACACCAGAAGGCATCCTGCCGCAAGCGGCGTGATAGCTGCGGCGATGCCGCCCTCGGTTCCAAGCAGCACCTCCAGCGTTGAAACGACACTCTCCTTGGCCATAAAACCGCTGATGAGCGAGGTCACGATCCGCCAGTCGCCAAGTCCAAGGGGCTCAAACAGCGGCACGAGCAGTCCGGCGATAGCCGCCATAATGCTCTGTGACGAATCGGTCACCAGGTTCAGCCGGAAATCAAAACTCTGCAGGAACCACACAATCACCGTCGCAATCATGATGACGGAAAACGCCTTCTGCAGGAAATCCTTCGCCTTCTCCCACATCAGCTGCGCCGTGCTCTTGGGGCTGGGCAGCCGGTAATTCGGCAGCTCCATGACAAAGGGAATCGCATTTCCCTTGAAGATCGTGTGCCGGTCCAGAAGGGCGACGAGAATTCCAACCAAAATTCCGAGCACATACAGGCCGGTCATGATGAATCCGCCCCTACCCGGGAAGAACGCATTCACGAAAAACGCATAGATCGGCAGCTTGGCTGTGCAGCTCATGTACGGTGTCAGCAGAATGGTCATCCGGCGGTCGCGCTCTGAAGGAAGCGTTCGCGTGGACATGATCGCCGGCACCGAACAGCCGAAACCGATCAGAAGCGGCACAATACTTCGGCCGGAAAGACCGATCTTGCGCAGCAGCTTGTCCATGAAGAAGGCAACGCGGGCAATATAACCACTGTCCTCAAGCAAAGACAGGAAGAAGAACATCACCACAACGATCGGCAGAAAGCTAAGGACCGAACCGACGCCGTTGAAAATACCGTCGATGATCAGACTGTGGATCACCTCGCTCACACCGGCCGCCGTGAGCGCCGCATCGACCAGTTCCGACAGGGCGTCAATGCCCATAGCAAGCAGATCCTGCAGGAAAGCCCCGATGACGTTGAATGTCAGATAGAACACCAGGGCCATGATTCCGATGAAAATCGGGATAGCCGTGTATTTGCCGGTGAGTACTCTGTCGATCTTTTCGCTGCGCTTGTGCTCCTTCGTATCGCGCGGCTTTATGACACAGGCACGGCACACTCTTTCAATGAAAGTAAAACGCATATCCGCGATGGCTGCACTGCGGTCAAGACCGCGTTCCTTTTCCATCTGCAGCGTGATATGTTCCAGGGTCTCTTTTTCGTTCTGATCCAGTTCCAGTCTTTCCAGAATATCCCGATCACCCTCAATCGCCTTGCTCGCGGCAAAACGCACCGGAAGTCCCGCCCGCGCAGCGTGATCGGAGATCAGCTCTCCTACAGCGTGCAGGCAGCGGTGAACAGCGCCGCCGTTGTCGTCTTTCGAGCAGAAATCCTGACGCTGCGGTTTTTCCTGATACTGCGCGATATGAAGGGCATGCGTTATCAGCTCTTCCACGCCTTCATTCTTCGCCGCCGAAATCGGCACGACCGGGACGCCGAGCATCGCTTCCATCTTGTTGACCGCGATACTGCCGCCGTTGCCGGTGACCTCGTCCATCATGTTGAGCGCGACAACCATCGGGCGGTCCATCTCAAGAAGCTGCATCGTCAGATACAGATTTCGCTCGATATTGGTCGCATCGACGATGTTAATGACCGCATCCGGCTTGTCCTGGAGAACAAAATTGCGGGACACGATCTCTTCACTCGAGTATGGAGACATCGAGTAGATGCCCGGAAGATCTGTGATTTTCGTGTTCTTATGTCCGCGGATCACGCCGTCCTTGCGGTCAACCGTGACACCCGGGAAGTTGCCCACATGCTGATTCGCACCGGTCAGCTGATTGAAAAGCGTCGTTTTGCCGCTGTTCTGGTTGCCAACCAGGGCAAATGTCAGCACATGCCCTTCCGGCAGAGGATTTCCGCTCCCTTTGACATGATGAATGCCTGGTTCGCCCAGTGCCGGGTGATCGGTCGGCCTGACCGTCTCGCGGTCCACTGCCTCTTTCTGCTCTTTTTCATTGTTCCTGTGAGGCTTCTCAACCTCAATCTGTGCCGCGTCGTCCAGTCTCAGCGTCAGTTCATATCCGTGAATCCGCAGCTCCATCGGGTCGCCCATCGGCGCAAACTTGACCAATGTCACTTCTGCGCCCGGGATCACACCCATATCAAGAAAGTGCTGCCTAAGAGCTCCTTCGCCCCCGACCTTTGTGACAGTGGCAGATTCCCCCAGTTTCAGTTCTTTTAATGTCAAGACTTTCTGCCTTTCAAACTTCTGTATTTCAAAAAAAATAATTTATTATTTTTGCGATTCTTTCGCAAGTTTCACGATATCGCCGACGCCGTCCAGCACGGCCGACGGACGATATGCGTATTCATTGAGCGTGTCGCGGGTCGAAATGCCCGAAAGCACAAGCACTGTCGACATGCCGCTTTCCAGTCCGGAAATCACGTCCGTATCCATGCGGTCCCCGACCATAACGGCTTCCGCCGAATGACAGCCGAGAATATTCAGTCCCGTGCGCATCATCAGCGGATTCGGCTTTCCGCAGAAATATGCTTTTCTGCCGGTTGCCAGTTCAATTGGAGCCGTAAGCGCGCCGCAGGCCGGCGCAATACCTTTCTCAATCGGACCCGAAACATCAGAGTTCGCGCCAATAAGCTTTGCCCCCTTCATCACCAGATTCGTCGCTACCGTCAGCGTTTCGAGTGAATAGGATTTCGCTTCGCCTACAACAACGTAGTCCGGGTCGACATCATTCATCACAATACCCGCATCATACAGCGCGTTCAGAAGTCCTGCCTCGCCGATGACATACGCGGAGCATCCCGGCTTCTGATCTTTCAGAAAAGCGGCCGTCGCGAGCGCGCTCGTGTAGAAATGCTCCGGCGGGACCTCCATTCCCATCCTGAGCAGCTTGTTGTGCAGTTCCAGCGGCGTAAGTCCGCTGTTGTTCGTCAGAAAAAGATATCCTTTTCTGTTGTCCTGCAGCCACTGAATAAACTCCCTTACCCCGGGAAGAATCTGATTCCCGTGGTAGATGACACCGTCCATATCACAGATAAAGCCCTTTTTCGTATTGAAATCAAGCATATGCTATGAAACTCCTTCACCTTGCAATAGATGCATTTTACCCTGTTTATTAAATGCTAAACCCATTAAAGGCTCTCCGTCAATTGCCGAAATCGTTCATATAAAAATTTTGCCTGGATTTATATTCTGCGGCGGCCGAATTGCATATAATGTATAAGAGACATTTGTCATGAGGAGGTATGTTTTGATCAACAGACGAAAAATCAAGCAGGCCGGAAGGACGGCGTTTCTGTCCTCGTTCTGGAAATGCGTGGCGGCAGCCCTGATTCTCGGTCTTGCAATCGGCGGAAATAACGGGCCGTCCGGGACAAACTTCGGATATAACGAGGTGAACTACGGCTCCCAGTCCGCTTCAGGCAATCTGAGTGCTGTCTTCTCGCCGGCCATATTGCTTTCACTGCTGTTAGGCTTCTTAATTGTCCTGCTGATCGGCGTCCTGATCAGCATTTTCCTGCTGCAGCCGCTCGGCGCCGGGGCCAAGCGCTTCTTCCTGCTCAACCGTGAGCACGGAAGAGACACCAACTTCGGGGAACTGCTTTACGCTTTCAACAATTCCTATCTGAACATCGTAAAGACGCTGTTTCTGCAGAATCTGCTCATCGGACTGTGGAGTCTGCTGTTTGTGATTCCGGGAATCGTGAAATCGTACTCATACCGGATGGTGCCTTATATTCTGGCCGAAAAGCCGGATCTGAACTGGCGCGACGCCCTCTCCTACTCGCAGGAGATGATGGACGGGCGCAAATGGGACTGCTTTGTATATGATCTTTCCTACATCGGCTGGTTCATCGTAAGCGCTCTGACTTTGGGAATTGCCGGCCTTTTCTATGTCGACCCTTATAAGGCCTGCAGCGATGCGGAGCTTTACACGGTCATCCGCGACGCACATTTCAACAGGCCGCACATCTATCCGGGAGAAAACCAGTACGGCACCGGAAATAACGGTACCGGCGGCATCTGGCAGTAAAATCAGAATAACGTACAGAATCCATGAAGGGCTGCTGTCATTCGTTTCAGAGTGACGGCAGCCTTTTCGTTGCATCATGCTTTTTCTTTTGCAAACAGCGCCGCGCCAAAAGCACCGGCCAGATCCGGGTATGCGCCGACGAAGACCCTTGCCCCGAGCGTCTTTTCCAGTTCTTTTACAACGCCCTCATTTCTTGCCACACCGCCGGTCATCATAAACGGCGCCCGTCCTTTTACGCGCCGGACCATCGAAGCGGTGCGGGATGCAACGGACTTGTTCAGCGCATGGATAATGTCGCCGGTCTCTGCGTTTTCTGCGATCAGCGACACGACCTCCGACTCCGCAAAAACCGTACAGGTCGATGTGATCGTGAGATCTTTCTTCCATTTCAGGCCCAGACTGCTCATTTCATCCATCGAAAGTTCCAGCGTGTGCGCCATCATCTCAAGGAATCTTCCCGTTCCGGCCGCACATTTGTCATTCATGACAAATGCGCTGACATTCCCTTTCTCATCAAGGCAGATCACTTTGCTGTCCTGGCCGCCGATATCGATGATCGTCCGGACATCCGGATTGGCGTGATGCGCGCCTTTCGCGTGACAGGATATTTCCGTGACAGTCTCGTCCGCCGCGGTGATGAATTCCCGTCCGTATCCCGTGGCCACGATTTTGCGGATTCCCTGCGCCGCCGGACCAAGCTTATCTTTTAACTGCTGCAGCGCTTTGTCTGCCGCCGCGCCGGCCTTCGCACCGGTGCGGATGATCACGGAAGCAAGGAGAATGCCATCCGAATCGATAGCGGCGGCATTGGTCGAAGTCGAACCGGAATCAATGCCGACGTAAACGCCGGAACCGCGAATCGCCGCATCTGTAACGGCGCTCTTTTCAGTTTCAGCCGTCCGTTCTTCGTCGCCGGTTTTGCCGTCCGCCTGCCGGCTCACTCCAAGGTTTTCGGCAAAAGCCGCGATTCTTGTTGAAAGCTGCCCCAGGGACTGGGATGTGTAATCCGACTCGATCTTCACCATCGGAAGACCGCCGTTCTTCAGCAGCCATGCGTATTCGAAGCTATAGTAATCACAGAATTTCACCGTGTGATAGACAACACCGGCAAGGCCCGGGATATGCAGAAGCTCCTCTCTCCTGCTGACATTCTCCATCCGAGAGCATGGGATCTGCGTGAGAAGCGCCTTCGCATAAGCCGTGATGATTTCATTTCTGCTTTCACCGCGGATCCCTTCCGGCGGCGCCGGGAGAGCCCGGATGCCGCCGCATGTCAGGTCGAGTGCCGGAAGCGGAAGCTGATCCTGAATTCTGGCAAAAAGTTCATCGGACACTCTGGCGCCGAGAACCGCGATTTTCTTATTTGTGTCATGCAGAAGATTCTGCCACTGTGCGGCTGCATTTTCCCAGGCGGCAAGAAACTTCTCTGTATCAAAGGTCCGCCCGGAAAACTCTTGATACTCCTGAATCAATTTCTGCAGCTGCGCGGCGTACAGTTTCACGGCCGCCTCTGTTTCGGAGTGCGGGAGATCCAGCATCCGGCGGAACGAAAAGGCTGAATCCGGCAGACTGTCGTTTACCCGGCGCACTGAATCGCAGCAGTTGGTGAAAATGGCCGACGGCGGATCTTTCGGATTCTCTCTGTTCTGAGAGAGAACATCCAGGACCAACAGTTTGGCGTGCGTGCAGACAGAACTGTGAATAACGGAGTCTGTTTCTGAAAAATCAGCCGTCTCGGAATTCGGCATCCTTAAGGTTTCTCCGAACCCTTTCAGAATTTCGACCGGCGTGTACTTGCAAAAATAAGTCGTCATGCGTCCGCTCCTTCCAGCTGTTCAAGAAAAGCTCCGGCTCGCGTGACGATCTGCTGCGCCCCGCCGTTCATGCGGTCGGACCCGTCGCCGTCCAGGATCAGCGTCGGAAAACCGTTTTCTTCAAACACACGCTTTGCCTGCAGGGAAATCCCCTGCGTCTGTTTGCATCCCCACTGTGCAAAGATCACGATCCCGTCCGCGTGCATTTCCTGAGCCTTCTTAAGCGTCGCCTCGATCCGTCGGCTGCCCGGTCCGTTAAAAGAGTCGCTCACCAGCCGGCGCGCCATCGACTCAAACGGTTTTTCCGGATCCATCTGCGTGAAAGAGCTGTACGAAAGATCCGACGCAATGATCTCCGCGCGGGTGTTGGCCTCTCCCTGAAAGATCTGCATCAGAGAGTCCTGCCAGTTGGGCAGCGTGTGCATCCACACGATTTTTTTCTGCGTCGTGAGCTTCGGCGCTTTTTTCACGTCCTCAAGAAGAAGCTTCGTGTACTCAACATTCTCCTGCGTACCAAGATACACATGCTGGCTGATGTCACTTAAGAGTTCCGGCGTAAACGACTCCGGAAAATGCACCGCCGGGCGCCGTTTCAGATATTCCCGGAAATTGTCCTGCGCCTGCATACTCCGTTTCACCGCCGCCTGAAGCTTCCGGCCATCCAGCGTCTTCCCGGACACTTCCTGCAGCGTCATGGCCATCTGCCGCAGCTGATCATGCACATAGAGAACGGCATCCTCGTTTGCCTCATACGGAACGTCGATCACGACATGCGGCACCTTCCAGATCTGCGCCAGTCTGGCAAATGTCAGCTGATTCGCGTCGCACGCAAGCGTCGTGTTGGCAACGATCATCGGTTTTTTGAGCACCCCTGTCTCAGCGGCGCCGAGCAGCGTCCGGTGATACGAGCAGAACGTGTCAGCCGCGCCGTTTTCCTCCGCCCGGCGCAGGAAATTCTGCTCGCAGGCCGTGCAGACAAGATAGGCAGAAAGGCCCTCCGGAACCGTGGGAGTGATCCCCAGGGCGTGAAAGATCTCGCAGGGCATGAAAATATTCACGACTGCGCTCTTTGACGGGTCTTTCAGCAGATCCGCCATCTTCCCGGCCGTATACCCCTGAAGATATTCGCGGGCACGCGTGCGCCTCTTCGACGGATGCCGCGAGGCCTGCCAGCTGATCGCGCGGTACACCGCCGACAAAACATAAGCGGCGCGGTCCGGCTTACTCTCAGCCAGCTCGGCCACGCTGCCTCCGAATTTTTCTATCACTGAATTCAAATCTTCCGATCCCTTTCTTCCTGACGACGGGCGGCATTTTGCTGAAACCGGAAATATTGTATCATATTCAGGTATTCTGCGGCGTTTCCCCGTTTTCCCGATATGTCACCGGCGTGCGTCCGAAACTTATGACATACTTTTCCCCTTAAATACTGACACCATCTGTCTCCTGACAGATTCAAGCAAAGTCTGTGGCAGCCTGTCTGTCTGATCCCCTAGAAACGTGCCGTGATCGCCGAAGATATACTGAAAAGTCTTGCGGGCTTCCTCGTCGTGTTTTAGTCCGATTTCGATCGCCTGGATCTCGACATTCTTCTGCCGCAGGCTGGCTACTGCCGCTTTGGCAGCCCCCGGGAACGAAGACGCGCCGTCGGTCACTTCAAAAATCAGATGGATCCGTTTTCCCGACGCCAGCTCCCTCTCTTCTGTCTGCGTAATGGCCTTGCCGATCTGTTCCAGACAGTTTCCGTCGTCCGTCGTGCCATCCGTTCCGGAAAGCCGCGCGATGGAAAGAATCGTGTCGGCTTTGCGGCGCACATTTTTGTCCCCAAAAGACAGCACCCGCCGGCATCCCGTTCCGAACAGCCAGGTTTCCGTTCGCAGCTGCATCTTCGTATGCGCAGCCAAAGCCTGCGCCGCCAGGTACTTCTCAAAATCCTGCAGCGAGAGAAGCACGATCGCCAGAGCTTCCCGCGCCGGCTGCAGCTTCCCCGAGCGCATCGACCCGGAGTTGTCAATAACAAAGGATATGTCCAGCGTCTCCGGCAGGATCCTCGTCTGCTTCTGCAGCTCCCACTCGTCAAAAATCTGAAGCCCCCTGTAATTCTGCTTCTGCTGGGCTTCCACAAAGGCAGGCCACTGACGTATCAGGATCGGTACGTCAAGCTCGCCTTTCGTTACTCCTTGCACCTTGACGCCCGTCTCCCGCGCCGCCTCGCCGATCAGCTGCTGCCAGAAACGCTTCATCTGCTCGCGCTGCGGCCGGATAAGTGTCTCGTAATGCCGGAAAAGCGCCATGTCCTGCCCGGTCACGCCAAACTGCGACAGATCCTCCTGGCCTGCCTGCCGCACGGCTTTCTCCCGTTCCTGCTTCTCGTCCTGCATTTCCGTTAACATCCGGCGCCGGTTCTCCTTCGTCTGATCCGGCCTCTTGCCTGTCCTTTTTGGCTGCGTCTGCCCCGAATGCATCTCCTCACCCGTCCCGGATGGCTGAAGAGACATCCTCTTGATATCTTCCTTCCACAACTTCACAAACGCCGGCATGACAAATGTATGCACCAGCTGCTCACGCGCGTCAGCTCCTGCACGCCTTATCAGAAGCTGCGTTTCCTGCTCCTTCAGAAATACAAACAGCGGCTCACCGAACACCGGTGCCTCGATCGCTTTTTTCACGCGCCCCTCTTCCAGAGACTCCGTTCCAAAAAAGAACGCCTGCGTGAAAGCGGCACCGAACTTTCGGTGCGCATCATTTCCCTCTTCCCCGCCGGCAAAAGAATCCTCAAGAAGAAGCATCTCGCCGATTTCTTTCCTTGTCTTTTCTTCCCGGTAAACCGGCGCCTTTGCCTCGACGATCAGGCAGGACGCAAAACGGTCCATGTCCTGAAGGAATTGATCGATCTCATCCTGAACATACGCATAAATGACCGAAGGCTGATAGGCCGCGTCGTTTTCAACGCCGCATTTCCTTGCCCGCGCGAGCATACAGCCGGTCATGATTTCAGCTTCGGCCCGGTAACTTTCCGGCCGGGAAAGAAAGTTTTCCGGATTTTTCTGCCAGTCAGGATACAAGGCAAGAGCTGCGTACAAATGCCAGAGAAGCTGGCTCTCATCGGCATGGATCTGCCTGAAAAAATCAAGCGGAACTTTGACGCGCAGCTGTTTCGGAAGGAAAGAAAAAGTTTCTCCCTCGTCATCGATCTCATACGTCAGCCGCTGATCGCCGGAAAAAAGCTGGCACATCCGCTCCTGCCGCTGCAGAAGTTCAGCACATCTGTCATGAAATGATTTTTCTTTCATGCATAAGGCTCCTTCGCAAAAATCCCGGCAAAAAGCGGCACCTTGGCCAGTCTGTGCGCGTCATCCATCCGGTCGTAAGCAATCCTGTCCACCCCGTTGTCCAGATTCTTCACAAGGCACGAGCTGTCGCTCTCCATCACGGCTCCGGTCACAAAGCATCCGGAAAGAAGCGGCTTTCTGCGGAAATCCCACTGTCCTTCATTTTTCTCAAATAACAGAACATCCCCTTCATCTCCGAACACAAAAGCGCTTTCGTCTGTCTTCACGCAGAGAAAAAACGTTTCGTCAAAATCCGCTGGGTCAAACCCGCAAACCACCGGCAGTTCAGGCATCCCTGGATCCTCTTCTTTAGCCAGTCTGGCGCAGAGAATTCTCGTCTTTTCGTCAAGATCGGCCTCAGAAAGTTTATTCAGATCTTCCAGGACGATTGTTTTCTTCACTCCGAGTGAATCATCATTCAGATGCAGACGGCGGTACACAGGAAGAGCCTTGGCCAGCAGCTTCGCCTGCAGACGGCTTGCGTTTTCTATACTCTCTTTCAGATCATCGGTGAGAATCCCGCTTTGCTTTGCCTTTTCCAGCCGCTCCCGGATTTCCTTCACATCCGCACAGAACGTTTCCGTATCTGTTTTACCGTCCGCATTGTTCATTGATCCTGCTCCTGCCCGGTGAGCGCCTGCAGCACGCCGGCGGACTGTTCAAGGCTTCTCACCTGGCGGTCGGCCTCAAGAAAATCTTCCAGCGGTGACCCATCTGTGTCATCCAGATAGATCTGACTCTTAAGTTTCTCCGGCAGTTCCTTTCTTGCCGGTCCCGGACCGTACAGAAGTCGTACAACGTCCTCGCGGGACAGATCAACAAGCGGCAGCGTATCGTGAACATACGGCATCCGGCGTATATCCTCAAACGTTTGTGCCCCTTCGCCTTTGTTTTTTGATGCGACGCTCCAGCCGTCCTGCTCCCGGAAAAATCCGTACCGCACCGCGAGGGAGAGAAGCAGGTTGCGGTCGTCGGCATTTGTCACCGAGACAAGAAAGCCGTTCCAGAGGGCCATCGAAAGGTCCATCTCTTCGCCCAGGTTCCAGAGATCGATCACATGAAACAGGTTCCGGATGGACAGAACGCTTTCGTACAGGACCGGGACGCTGCCGTCTTGCTCTGCCGTGACGCTGCGCCCTTCAAAGATGTTCTGGCTCATGCGGGCCAGCTGCGCCAGCCGCCAGAGGCCGTCCAGACTCACCTCCGGCTGCGGAAGTGCGAGACTTCCGTCGGCGCTGCAAAGATGCACGATCATCATGTGAAACAGTTCATTCTTCTCTGGTTCTTTCTGCTGCGCCAGAGTTCCTTCCGTACTCTGCGGGACATAGTTGTAGGCGAGTGTCGTGAAGCGGGACTGAAACGCCGGATTCAGGACATTCGTGCCCTCATAAGAAACCGAAGCCGTCGACAAATTGCCTGTGCCGATCAGGCAGAAGCCGTCGGCGATCTTCACCGTGCCGACACCCGTGATGTATGCTTCCTGCCCGGCGTGATGCTGCAGAATGTCGTTGAGCGCGATCAGGTTCGGCATCGCGATCGTATTGAGTTCATCGATGATGACCGGTTTTCCTTCCTTCAGCGCCTTCAGGACTTCCTTGTCGATCCGCTTCACAACCGTGCCGAAGACCCCGTTTGCCCCTGTTTCAAGAGAGAGCGTCTTCTCACTGAACATCTCCTCAGCCGTAAGGTTGTGCGACCCGGCGATAAAGTACGGATGCACAGACTGTCTGTCCACCGCACGTTTCACTTTTTGGTAGATCTCCTTGAAAGCTTTGTATTCTTCCGGATTTGCAGCGGCCGGCTTCTGTTCCCGGAACGCTTTAAGCTGAAGCAGCAGCTGATCTGTAAGCATTTTGTCTTTTGCGAAATCTTCCGCCGCTTCCATCGCCAGCTGCGTCTTGCCGGATCCCAGATGCCCGACCAGGTATACCGGGATCCCTGAACCGAGCGAATCTGCGATCTGCGCCCGGGTGCGCTTCAGATACGGCACATCGATCAGCCGTCCGCTTCTCTCGCCCGCCGTGTCCGCAAGAAGCTCTTCCTCATGCGCCTTGTAGAAAATGTCCGGATCGACCGTCTCCATTGCCAGGAGCTGTCTTTTCAGTCCCGCCAGACGCTGTGCATGCTGCCGTGTTGCCGGCGTACTGCGCCGCTCGCCGCTTACCGTCTCAGCCGCTGCTTCTCTTCTGGCCTCTTCCAGCTTCACTTTCTCGAAGGCTGCTGACAGCCGCAGCTCTTCAATTTTCTCACCGGCCTCTTTGCGTTTCCCGCGGATATACTCCTCGTAGGCGCCCTGCAGCTTCCCGGCAGGATTCTTGTGTTCTCTTACGTTCGAAAGCCTTGCGGCCTCAAGTTTTGACAGTCTTTCCATTTGCCACCTTTAAAAACAAACCCGGCTCGGGCCTGTCAGACCTGTCACCGGGCTTTCATACATTAAGACTTAAATCAGGTTGTATTCCTTAAGCAGGACTTCGATATCTGTCCCTTTGATCTTTTTCTCGATCTGGTGCCGGACAAGCGCCGGGATCTTGATGTCCGGCTTCTCGCCGTCCAGAAGTTCTGTCGCGCCGTTCAGCAGATAGCGGATGTCGTAGCGGCTTGCGAACACTTCCGGAACCGCGCGCTCGACGCCGGCCAGAATGTACACAGCCTCCATCGCGGTACGGCCGGAATACTCGATGGTAAATACCGTATCGCGCCCAGGGTCATCGAGCGTCTCGGCAAACTGCCCGAGGAATGCAAAGTTCACGGCGTCTTTCGGCACAACGTACGGGCGGTCGCCGAATGCTCTCGGCATGAACATACTCGTGATAAATGGCATCATGACCGGAACCGCGTGGCACGTGCCCGCGAGTTCTTCGATCTGATCGATGGGAGCGCCGATGTGATACAGCCACTCTGCCGTGATCTCATGTCCGGTGCACTCGCGCATTGGCTTCTTGATGTAATCGCCCGGCGCATCGGTAAACAGCCCGTATACCCAGACTTCAAAGTCATCCTTCGGCTGTCCGTAGTACTGCTCCTGCCGGTTGATCGTCCAGCTCATGAGCCAGCCGGAATCCTTGGCTGTCACAATGCCGCCGGTGCAGATATGGCCGCCGTACGGGGAACGTTTCGTGATCGCCTCGACGAGCTTCACAATGCGCGGATCGCTGACCGTAATCGTGCAGGATTCCCACTTCGACTTTTCAGGCTGCGAATAGAACTTCTCCGGATGTCCGAAATCCGGGGACTGCTTCGCGATGTTTTTCCACATCTCCCAGCAGCCGCCGAGTGTCGGTGTCCACGGTGCCGGCTTGTCATCAGCCCCGTAACCGGAGCTCTCTGTCATGGAGCCGTTCGTGATAAAGCACAGGTCATTGTCGGTAAGATCGATACTGATGTCTTTGCCTTCCTTGTCGTGCGCGACGATCTTTCTGGCTGCCTTTTTCTTGTCCGTGATCTCAAACTCCACATTGGTCACGGTGACGCCGTAGCGGAAGTTCACGTTGTGCGCCTTCAGGTAATTGATCATCGGCGTGACGAAATCGGTGAACTGATCTCTTCTGCAGAACTGAAGCGCAGAGAGATCGGCCAGACCGCCGACGTGATGGATGAAACGATTCATGTACAGCTTCATCTCCAGCGCGCTGTGCCAGTTCTGGAACGCGAACATCGTGCGCCAGTAGCACCAGAAATCTGAATGCAGTAGTTCATCCGAGAAAATGTCCTCGATCGATTTGTCCTGCAGGGACTCATCGCTCATCATCAGGAAGTTGGCCAGCTCCATCGCCAGCTTCTGGCCGAGGTTGAACTTTCCATTGTCGTAGCGCTTGCCGCGCTTTTCAGTGATACGGCAGTTCGAGAAGTTCGGATCGTCCTTGTTGATGTAGTAGAGGTGATCCAGCACAGATACGTTCGGGTCCTCGACGGACGGGAGCGAGTGAAAAAGATCCCAGAGCACCTCGAAGTGATGCCCCATCTCACGGCCGCCGCGGGCAACATAACCGACATTTTCAATCACCTTGCCGTCGAGGCACCCGCCAGGGATGTCAAGCTGCTCAAGATATGTGATCTTGCTTCCATCCATGTGCGCGTCGCGGATCAGAAAACATCCGGCCGCCAGGGCGCCGATGCCCGTTCCGATCATGTACGCTCTCTTGTCATCAATCCCCTTCGGTTTTCTGGCATGCACCAGCGCGTCGCAGTCGCCGGCGTAAAATTTCAGTCTCGGGTCTTTTGATTTGATATGATAATCCATAAGAATTTCCTCCTGTTGGTTTGTCTGAATTGTTATCGTTCATATTCTATATCAAGACAATACCACGTGAAAGAAAGAAAAATTAACAGACAAAAAACGGGAAGGTTCTGAAAATCAGATACCTTCCCGAAACTGTCTGAAATTTTGGCCCGTCAGCCATTGACCTTTCCGCCTTCTGTCTGCACCTTTCCCTGCTCGGCGCTTCTTCGCAGTCCTTCTTCAATCGAGCCGTCAAAAAGAAATCCGATACGGTCAATCATTTCCTCTGGCTTCTGCTTCATCCCGCCTTCCAGCCACCGGAGCAGAATCTCTGTAAGCGCACAGCCGTAGAAATGCGCGATCAGCTTCCGGTCCTCCTGTCTCGCCGGCAGGTCCGGGCAGATGCCCGCCACAAAACGGTTCATGATCTGGCTGCCGACGCTGAAAATATAGTTTTCCAGGTCCTCTCTTCGAAGCGAATTGTAGATGTGATACACCGCCTTCGGGTTGGTCATGATCGGAGCAACAGCCTTGACAAATGCCTTCTCCCACGAATCCGTCTCCTGATATGTCAGCTCGACATCCTGAAGAGACTCGGCAAAGATCTCCTGGATCACCGCATATATATCAGAGAAATAGTAGTAGAACGTATTGTGGTTGATGCCAAGATCATCGCAGATTTCCCGGACGCTGATTTTACTGAGCGGCTTATCGTTCAGCAGTCTGATGAGTTCATCCCGGATGGCCTGTTTTGTCAGATTTTTCATTGTCCTTTCCTCAAATATTTCCCGTATATACGTACTTCAGATGCCGGCCAGCCACGTCTTGAAGATGAAAGACCATCTCGGGCGGCGTCGCCGGGATGCTGCACTTATACTGCGGAAAATACCGGCTCAGATGAAGCGGAAGTTCCGGCGTGAGACTGGCGAGCCACGCCGCCTCTTTCTCAATCCATTCATCCGAGTCGTTTACACCCGGAATCACGAGCGTCGTCACTTCCACATGACACGACGCCGCTGCCAGCCGGATACTTTCCCGCACCGTTTCATAATCGCCGCCGAGCTTCTCCCGGTAAAAGGCCTCGTCTCCCTTCAGGTCGATATTCATCGCGTCGACAAATGGCAGCAGTTCTTCCATGACCGGCCGGCAGACGCACCCATTTGTCACGACTACAACCTTTTTCTTCGGCCGGACACGCCGGGCGGTCTCGATAATATATTCGTACGAGATCAGCGGCTCATTGTAGGTAAAAGCGATGCCGATGCTGTCATCCTCGGCGAGGACGATGTCCGCGAGTTCCCCGGCGGTAAGTTTCCGGCAGTACGGCAGAATATCTTCACGGCGCGTCTGAGAGATCGTGTAGTTCTGACAGAACGGGCAGACAAGGTTGCAGCCGAACGACCCGGCGGAAAGGATCCGGCTGCCCGGGAAAAATCTCTTAAGCGGCTTTTTTTCGATCGGATCGAGTGCGAGCGCCGTAAGGTACGGATAATTGGCGCATTCATTTTTCCCGCCGGCATTTTTCCGTGCGCGGCAGAACCCGTACCCACCCTTTTGGATCCGGCAGTGCCTCGGGCAGATCCCGCAGAGAATCGCCTCTTTTTCAGCGGACTTCATGACGCACCACCTCAAACCGCTGCAGGCGGATGTCGTCCTCATCGGGGTCAAGTCCCGCCTTGCGGCAGGCGATCCGGATCTGCTCTTCTACCGTGTCCACGCCCTCAAGCCGCGGCAGCAGCAGTCCGCGCTTCATTCCCTTGCTCACGATCACGCCAAACCTTTCCGGGTCAAGCTTCGAAAGCGATTCAATCGGTTCCGGGTCGCTTAAGACATCGACGGAGATCACCAAAATTTTTAGTTCTTCCGGTCTCACCGGGTCAAAACGCGGATCGCGGCTCGCCGCGGAGATGGCGTTCTGGATGATCTCCTTTGCGATGGACTCTTCTGCCGGCCGGATCGTGCCGATGCAGCCGCGAAGCTCCCCATCCTCGTGAAGCGACACAAAAACACCTGCGCGCTGCCCGGTCATCTCCTGTGGCAGTCCGTCCGGCAGCGGCAGAACGCGGTGATACTTCACCCACGAATTAACTGACTGACGGGCCAGCGTCACATACGCATCCTCGCGGGCGCTCTGCGAAACCACCTGCGCTTCTTCCTGCCTTTCAAACTGCTCCAAAAAGTCCCTTGACTCGTCTCTTCCTGCCGTCTCAAATGTCACGACGCCGTACCCGACGCCAAACGGCGCCTCGTGCGAAAGGATCTGCGCCTTTACAGCCGTGCGGTCCAGCGCTCCCGCCATAATGACAAATGACCGGTGCCCGCACTCCATCGACTTTTCCAGAAAACTTTCGGGATAGGTGAAAAATTTCCCAAAATCCGCATTTCCGAGATCCTGCATGATCCGGCGGTCGTACTCGGGGCCTTCTTTTTTGTACCCGTAAGGCCCCGACACTTTCTGGCAGTGCGACAGATCGCCGGAAGCTAAGAATAACACGCGCCGTCCTGTGATGTGAACCGCTTCCTGGATCAGCTGACCCAGCCGGTAATGATCCCGAAGACTCAGGCCCGAAAGACCGATGCGCACCAGCTGAAAATCCGAATATTCCTGGCGGATAAAGTACAGCGGCACCATGGTTCCGTGATCAAGTTCCGGATCTCTGTCATAATCCGTCCCCGCCGGAAATGTCTGCTTCTCGCACAGTCCGGCAAGCGTCCCGATGAAATCCGTATCATACTGCACGTGAAACTTCACCTGCGGAGCCCGGAACTGACCGAAATTCCCGTCAGCGCTCCTGCCTCCGGAAATGTTGAAATAATCGCGGTACATCGTGGCGTGCGGCGATGTGACGATGATCGTCTCCGGGCGCAGTTTCGCCACAAACTCAGCTGCCTTTTCGTAAGCTTCTTCTGTCGCTTTCATGCGGTCAATGTCGCGGTACCCGATTTCCGGGACCGCCGCCGGCGGATGCGGCAGAACAACCGATCCGATAATCATAGGAACCTCCTTTATAATATTTATAATATTGAAAAGAACGCCTTCTGTCAGAACTCGTACTTTACCAGTTCGCAGTTCCTGATGCCGAAAGACGCATACTCTTCATTTGTCATGTCATGGAAATAGCTGTTGACGCAGCGCGCGATGCCGTTGTGCGCCGCGAGAAGGACGACCTTATCGTCCGGCATTGCCTTTAACTCGTCGAGCAGGTTGTAGATTCGCTGTGCCAGCCGCAGCATCGACTCACCGCCTTCGTAGGAATCGGCAAAATGTTTTTTCGACTCTTTAAAGTCTGCGCCGTCTCTTGCCGTGCCTTCCCACTTGCCGAAGTTCTGCTCGGTGAGGCGCTTTTCTTCCCTCGCCACAATCCCGGTCTTCGCCGCAATGATGAGCGCCGTGTCGGCCGCCCGGGACAGGGGCGAATACAGAATTTCATCGATGTGAATGCCGGAATCGCAGATTTTCTGCGCCAGCTCCTCTGCCTGCTGCCGGCCGAGCTCTGTGAGCGGGCTGTCTGTCGCGCCGCAGATTTTATTCTCCACGTTCCAGACCGTCTGTCCGTGGCGGGTAAAGTAAATGTACTTCATAGACATACCTCCAATCCTATTTTAGCACGCCGCCGCCCGGATATGCCGCTTAGGCGCAGAAAGTGAACGGATAAAACAGTTGCTCTAAAAAAGTCCGGCGTTTAAAATAAAAGAAATGTTATTCGGAGAATACAGGGGGATTCATTATGACCTACAGCAGCAAAAAGGGAATTTCATCCCTTGCCGCGGCACTTTTATCCACTTCACTGCTACTTGCCGGATGCGCGGGCGGCCAAACCTCTGCTACTGCTGCTTCTGCAGCCACGCAGACAGCGGCAGCCACGATCACATCTACCGCAGTCTCCTCTGCAGCAAAGACTCATACATCTGTCACTGCTGCAACAGAAACCAAGAGGCCAGAAACCGAAACGACCGTTCCAGAGTCTGAATCAGAAGTTTCCCAGACAGATGCACCAGGGACGGCTGCGGAAATGACTTCCCCTGCTGCCCAGACACCGGAATCGGCTGCACAGACAGATACCGCCGATACAGATGACGCCGAAGTGTCAGTCACCGAAGCGCCAGAGACTGCACCGGCACCGGAAACGACGCATTCAAATCCAGCGGCCACAGAGGCAGGCGCGAAAGCCATATATTTTGACAGCTCGTGGGAATTTGCCGGGAATGCAGCCATCACTTCCGGCGCCGCCACACTTTACACCGTCTCCGGCGGGAGACACACCGTCTGCGTAAACGCCGGACACGGAACAGCCGGCGGTTCTTCTGTACGCACGCTCTGCCACCCGGACGGAAGCGCAAAAGTTTCCGGCGGAACCACAGCAGCCGGCTCCACAACTGCCATCGCTGTGAGTTCCGGAACGACGCTGTCAGACGGTACGGCAGAGGCCGATGCCAATCTTGCCGTCGCGCAGGCACTGAAATCCAGACTTCTTGCCGCCGGATACAATGTACTGATGATCCGCGACGGCGGCGACATACAGCTTGACAACGTGGCACGCACTCTCATTGCCAATCACTACGCCGAATGCCACATCTCTATCCACTACGACTCGACCGAATCGGACAAGGGCGCATTTTTCATAGCGCCTTCTTCCGACGGCGCCTACCGCTCAATGTACCCGGTTTCAGCGACAGCCGGATCTGACATCGCTCTCGGAAACTGTGTGATAAATGGTCTGTCCGGCAGCGGGGTGAAGATATGGAATTCCGGAATTCTTGAAGGAGATCTCACGCAGATTTCCTATTCCACGATTCCGACCATCGACCTGGAAGTCGGCGACCGGGCTTCGTCTCACAATGGAAATGACATCGATTCAATCGCAGCCGGCATCACAGTGGGCGTTCAGAGCTTTCTGCCATAAGACGCTTTTGGGGGAGATATTTCTTTGAAACGGATATTGAAGTCCATTGCAGTCCTTTCCGCCGCTCTTCTCATTCTGAGCGGCTGCGGGGCTGCTCAGAATACAGCAGAGTCAGCGACAGTACCGGCGTCTGCAGTCACTCAAACATCAGCCGAGACAGCAGGCAGGCCGGATGCCGCAGCACGCGACTGGGAAGGCGATGACAAGGATGGCGTCGCTTTATATCTTGAAGAATACCGGAAACTGCCGGATAACTACATGACGAAAAAAGAAGCCCGAAAACTGGGCTGGGAGGGCGGCGCCCTGCACCTGACTGTCCCCGGTAGATGTATCGGCGGCGATGAATTCGGGAATTACGAAGGCCTGCTGCCGGAAGACAAAACGTACCAGGAATGCGATATAGACACACTGGATTCGGATTCCCGCGGCGTTAAGCGCATCATCTACTCCATAGAAGGCAGCGACCTGGATATCTGGTACACCAAAGATCACTATGAATCCTTTGACCTGATTTACGGAGATGGACAATGAACAGGCACCCGATCACACTAAAGCTTGACGCCGCGCGTCTTAACGAGCGCCAGGAAGCCTTCGCCTTTCTTCGCGAAGCTTTTGAACTTCCGGAAACCCTTCCCGACAATCTTGACGCACTGTCTGATTCCCTGAGTGAAATTCCGGATGAAATCTGCATTTTTTCTGACCGGAAGAATCTGATTCAGATCTGTGAAAACAAATTTTCCTGGACAATCCTGCGGATACTGGTACGCGCGGCCGATGAAAACCCGCACATCCATATCCGGCTCAGCTGAAAAACTCCCCGGCAGGCCAGTGCGGCTTTCCGGGGAGTTTTTTACTATATTCTTATTCCGATTATCTTGTGATGACTTCGCACGGGATGTTCAGAATCTCAGCTACTTTCTGAATCGTTCCGATGTGGCGGCCGATTGCAGCGGCCATGTGATGGGTCGGGCCTGCTTCGCTCCAGCGGTTTACGAACTCGCGGGCGCCGCATGAGAATTTTGTTCTCATGTTTGTGTCACCGAATGTAAAGATCGGTCCCGGCTGGTTTACACCTTCCGCGGTGATGAACTTGAAGTGTCCGTCCTTGTCCTGTGTGATGGCAAGATACGTAACATCGCCTGTCGGCGGATAGAACTGCGTCAGATATCCGCCGCCTGCCTTGCCGTGGAAGACCGGAACAATCTTCATGGTCGGCTTGTGAGCTGTTGAGATCGCCGCGTCGCCGGAGCCGGAGTGCCCGATGATGCAGATATCCTCGTTAAAGTCGATGGAATACATCTCGGAAAGCTGGCCTGTGCCTGCGATGGTCTTCAGAATACTCATTGCCATCGCGACCTTGATGTCACCTTCCACCGCGCAGGCTGTTCCCTGCTTGATCAGCATGGAAAATGCCGGAATCAGCATCGAGTCAAGCTTTCCCGCAACACCCTTTGCAAAGCCGTCGTAGTGAGAAGCAACCAGACCGATTTTCTCGTCCTTCACCCATTTCTCAAAGGCGACGACATAGCGCGCCATGTCCCACACCTTTTCGACGGTCCCGCCGCCTTCGATCTCAAAGGTGTCAAGAATGTCCTCTGCCTTGGCGCGGATCGCCGCTTCGTCGGTGACATCATCGGCGATGCACCACATCTTCTCCCAGTCAAACTGCTTCGTGTACACGAACATGCGGTTGTAGAGATTGGTCTCATCAATGTACAGATCCATCATGCCCGGATACGGTCTGCCGATCTGCGCCAGGTTGGTGTCGCGGAATCTGCGGCGCACCTGTGCCGCGCGGCACCAGTCGTCGATCTCGGCCTGAACCTGCGGATCACCGCCTTCGACAACACCGGTGATCATGGCATGGCGCTTGCCGGCTCTTTCCAGATCGGCCACAGCCTCGCCCGTCGCGCCGCACGCATACAGCGTTCCGAGCCATGTCGGGATATCTGTGTTGGCGTAGTCCGGTGCCTTCTTCTTCTGGACATTTACGATGACGACCGGAACGTCAAGGTCTCTTACCGCCGGAAGAACATTGTAAGAAGTTGCATATGTGAGCATCTGCAGGAAAACGAGGTCGACATCGGCTGCGCGGAACTTGTCGCCTGCCGCCATGGCCTGCTCCTTGGTCGTGACCATTCCTCCGTCGATCAGCTCAACACTGTCCGGAATTGTCTTCTTGAACGCCGCATACTGCCCCTCAAATTCAGGAACAAGCTGCGGGAACTGCGGAAGATACGCTCCCAGAGCGATGGAAAACACGCCTACCTTTGCCTTTGTGTCAACTAGCATTTCAAGATCTCCTTTTTTATGACCCGGGTGCTGTCCCCGGGCCCACATTAAACAGTTGCAGCAATTATACCGCAGGTGCTTCTTTCCCGCCACTGTAAATACTTACATCAATCTGTTCGCATTTCCGACTTTTGCACGCCGGTGTCATGATACGCTCCAGGAACACGCCTTTGCTTAGTCCGCCGCATGGTGGTGAACTGTCACGCCACCCGCCTGCAGTGTGCCAAACGTATATCCCTTCGCGGTGAGCGTTTCGACAATCTTCGGCAGCGCCTCGATGGTCGATTCTTTTCCCTCGATGTTGTGCATCAGCACAACAGCCGTATTCATGTCTCCGACGCCGTCGATGACCATGTCCGCGATTTCATCCGCTGTGTACGGTGTCTCGTTTGCATCTCCCGAGCTCACATTCCAGTCATCATATGTGAAACCATTCTGCGTCAGCCAGTCAGCACACGCTGTCATGCTCAGAGTTCCGAACTTCTGATGCACCAGATTGCTTGAGCCGCCCGGGAAGCGGTACAGATAACTTGTCACGCCTGTCGCGCTCTGCAGCGCCGCCTGCGCCTTGAATGTCGAATCAGCAAAACTTTCCAGCGAGCTGTAGACATTGCCGTAGTCGTGATCATACGAATGCAGGCCGACGGCATGGCCTCTGCTCACGGTTTCTGCCGCAAGATCCGGGTACTTTTCAATGCGGATTCCGACGTCAAAGAATGTAGCCTTGACGCCGCACTGATCCAGCATGTCAAGAAGCGGTTCTGTCAGTTCCGACGGGCCGTCGTCAAAAGTCAGGTACACAACCTTCGAGCCGTCTGAAACGGCTGCCTGCTGCGTCGTTTCTTCAGATGTCTCCTCCGCCTTTTCCGCAGAGGTCGTCTCTTCCGCCGTTTCTGTTTCCGGCTGTATCGTTGTTGTTTCCTGCCCGGTTTCGGCCGCTGCTGTCTGCGTCACATCAGACGCATCCTTTCCGGTGGTCTGCGCCGCAGTGGTCTCTGTCTGCAGCGCTGATGCAGCAGCCGACGCACTTTCTGTCTGCTTTTTTGCATTTCCGGACGACACCGCCGCGGATACGCCGGCGATGGTTCCGGTGAAGGCAAGAAGAACGGCCGCTGCCCCTGCAGCGATCATCATTTTCCTTCTTTTTTCCTTTGCTTTCTGTTCCTGTTCTCTTCTTTTTCTCAGAAACTCTTCACTATGTCCTTTGCCCAGTTGCCCCATATACCCTCCTTCATGAAGCGTGGGATATTCCCTTCATTATTCTCCTGTCTTTTTCTTTTTGTCTTCCGAAGCCTTATTATACGCCAGCTCGAAATCCTGCCGGTTCTTCCAGGCAATTGTCTGCAGCATCAGACCGCTGAAGAACGAAATTACCGCCGTCAGAATCGAAAAACCGCACACAATCAGCGTCGGATAACGTCTCACAAGCCCCGTCGTCAGGAAATCAGCGAAAACCGGAATGACAAATGCGATCCCCAGCACCAGAAACAGCGCCCCGAGAATTCCGAAGAAGCGCATCGGCTTGTAAGTCCTGAGAAGCCGGAAAATCGTCCCGATCACCTTCCGGCCGTCCGAAAACGTATTCAGCTTCGAGACACTCCCGGCCGGTCTGTCCCGGTAGGGGATGACGACATTTTCCACCTGGAGATTCTTGTCTGCCGCATGAATGCTCATTTCTGTCTCGATTTCAAAGCCTTTGGACAGCACAGGGAATGTCTTTACCATTTCGTAGCTGAAGGACCGGTATCCGGTCATGATATCTTTGATGTCCGTCTTGAACAGATGATCAATCATGCTGCGCACGATGGAGTTGCCGAAATTGTGAAACGGCCGCTTGTTCTCCTCAAAGTACGTGGAGGAAAGACGGTCCCCCACAACCATGTCCGCGTGATGCTCCAGCACCGGTTTCACCAGCTGCGGCGCATATTCCGCCGGGTAGGTGTCGTCGCCGTCTGTCATCACATATACCTTTGCGTCAATCTCCCGAAACATACGGCGCACCACATTGCCCTTGCCCTGCATATATTCATGCCGCACGATGGCGCCTGCCTCCTGTGCGATGCGGGCCGTGCCGTCGGTTGAATTGTTGTCATATACATAAATGGCCGCGTCCGGAAGTGCCTTTCGGAAATCCGTCACGACCTTGCGGATTGTCTTTGCCTCGTTGTAGCAGGGAATCAGTACTGCTATCTCATCCATAAAATCCTTCTTCTTTCATTACAGTTTTGCAAGCGGCGTCTTGCTTTCCGGCGCCGGGAACAGCTCGTCCAGCTCTTCAAAAACCGACGCAGGAACTCTGCCCGCTCCTGCCAGGTTTTCCCGGATGTGCTTCTCGGAGCGGCTTGAAAACAGTGTGCAGACGTTCCGGTTTCGCAGGGCAAAGGCGAGCATGAGCGCCGCAGGACTCAGCTGCAGCTCTTCACAGATCCGCCTCACGGCAGAATTTTCGGCCACAACACGCCGCGTGTCCATCATAGAAGAGCCCAGCGTCGAATACGACATCGGCAGAACGCCGTGATCCTCAAGCCACGGCAGCAGGTCATACTCAATGCCGCGCGTCGCCAGATTGTACATAACCTGGTCCGCTGCGCACCGCTTTCCATTTTCACAGGCGAACAGATCCTCCATGTCCTTCACATCAAAATTCGAGACGCCCCAGCGGACAATCAGTCCGTCTTTTACCGCCCGTTCCATCTGATCGATGACAAATGGCAGATCTGCCTTCTCTCTCCAGTGAAGCAGGTACAGATCGAAGTGATCCGTTCCGACCCGCCGCAGGGACTGCGTCAGGCTTTTCCGAAAACGGCCGGGAACAGCATTGTCCGGCAGAATCTTGTCAACCAGATATACCTGCTGCCGGCCGGTTTTCTTCACAATCCTGCCGACGGCTTCCTCACAGCGCCCGTCTCCATACATCTCCGCACAGTCAATCATTCTCACAAGACCGTCGCAGATGACAGACGCGAAAGCATCCTCTGCCTCCGGGCATCCGTTCCAGAACACAGTCGTTCCGAGCCCGTACAGAGGATACTGCGTATCCTGTACCGTTATCGAGGAAAATTCTCTCAAGAAACATCCTCCTGAAAAATGAATCTCTACAGCCTTATTATAAGCTGAATCCGCCGTTTCCGGCAACCGCACACGAGGAGGGTTTGAAAAAATATTAGGTCTTGTCAGCGAATTGTGCTATTCTTTATAGGTCGATTTATAGAATCCTTTATCACAAGCCGGGGAAACATACTGCATGAATAAACTCAAGAACAATAACGCCGCAAGAATTCTTCTTTCCGTCGGCATCGTCGCGATTCTTGTTTTCGCAACCTGGGAACTTTTCGGACCGCAGCTGCCTGAACTGATCCGGATGATCCGGGAAGACAGAGAAGACGAAATCGCCGATTACCTTTCGTCCCAGGGGCAGTGGCGGGGTCTTCTGTCCATGTTCTTTCTGTCCATCATTCAGGTGATCAGTGTCGTTATCCCTGGCATCATCATTCAGTTCGTGGGCGGCATGCTCTACTCGTGGTGGAAGGCATTCATTATGTGTTATCTCGGGTTTGTCTTCGCCAATGTCCTGGTGTTCACGTTCGCACGCACATTCCGCAGAACTGTCAAGGCTGACAAGAAAAAAACAGGGTGGATCATCTCCACCGTAAACAAATATGACCCGGCATTTGTCTTTGCACTGGCGTGTCTGGTTCCCGGCATCCCAAACGGCATCATTCCGTACTTTGCCGCCGCTGCCAAGCTGCGCACCCGCGAATATGCGGCGTCCGTGGCCATGTCCAGCTGGATTCAGATTCTCTCCAACTGCGTCGCGGGTCATTTTCTGATGCAGGGCCAGGTGGGATTCATGGTTCTCTCATTTGTCGCTCAGATTGCCATCATTATCTTCTGCGGCATGAACCGCAAGAAGATTCTCGACCGCTTCGGACGGCCGGACCCGAAGGCCCAGATGGAAGCAGAAAAGGCTGAAAAAGAAAAAGACAGCCAGGAATAACATTTGTCATACTGCTTCGTTATTCTTTTCAATCTGCTTCATCCGGCGGGTGATTTTCGGCTGGCGGTACAGATAGTAAGCAGCGACGAATGCTGAAATCAGCACCCAGCTGATCGGATAGCAGGATAAAACCTGGCGAAGCGTCCCGTCGGGCACGATCCATTTGATCCAGACGATCCGGTATACGAATACACCCAGCAGATTTGCGACGGTTGATACCATCACATAATTTTCTGCGCGCAGCGTTGCGGACAGGATCTCCGAGACAGCGAAAATCCAGTAAAACGGCGCCATGTAGAGCGAAATCTGCACGCCCAGGCCGATGACTTCGTCATTGCTCGTGAATAAACGCAGCAGAAGAGGCGCCTCGAAGATGAAAAGTGCCCCCATCGCGATTCCCGCCGCGATCTCCATCACCAGCACCTCGCGCACCGCTTTGCGGACACGGTCCGGCAGCATCGCGCCGAAGTTCTGACCGACAAATGTCGTAACTGACACCGAGAATGCCTGATTGATCATCCACCACAGCGCGTCGATGCGGCCGTAGGCTGTCCAGGCGGCCATGGTCGAAACGCCCATGTGATTGATCGCGGTCTGCACGATCATGTTGGAGACCGAGAACATACTGCCGGCAATGGCCGTCGGAAGGCCTATTTTCAGGATTTTGCCGAGTGTGGCCGCGCGGATGTGAAGTTTCCGGAATGACAGTTTCATTCCGTTTGTCTTTTTCATCAGAGTCCATGTGACAATCGATGCAGATGACGCCTGGGAAATATCCGTGGCGATCGCCGCTCCCAGAACTCCCGCTTTCAGAACCACGACAAAGAAAAGATCCAGCACGATATTCATGCCGCAGCAGGCCATGAGGATATACAGCGGCCGCTTTGAGTCGCCGATCGCGCGCAGAATGCCGGAGCCGATGTTGTAGATCAGCGTAAACACCAGTCCTGCCATCAGAACACGCACATAGGCTGCAGAGGAGTCCATGAGGGTATCCGGCGTGTCAAGAAGCTGCAGAAACGGCCGGCAGAAAAGAACACCTGCCACGCTTAAAATCAGGCCTCCCGCCACGGCGGCTGTATATGCGGTGTGCAGGGCATCATCAAGAGATTTTGCATCTTCCGCACCGAAATACTGCGCAATAATGACTGTTGCTCCTGTCGCAAGCCCCATGAAGAAGCTGAAGACAAAGTTCAGAATCTGGCCGGAAGAACCGCCGACCGAAGCGAGCGCCTCCTCGCCGGCAAATTTGCCGACGACCGATGCATCGACTGTGTTATAGAGCGTCTGAAAAAAAGCCCCCAGCAGAATCGGAAAGAAGAAAATCAGGATCTGCTTCCAGATCACGCCCGTAGTAATTTCGTTGGTTTTCTGATTGTTCATGACATCCCCCGGCACGACAAAAGGGCGCCTTTTCCAGAAAGGCGCCAACTGCTTCTGTAATCTATATTGAAGATTTCAGGCGGTAATGTCAAGGAAATTTTTAAGCATCGCTTTTCCTTCCGGGGTCATGATCGACTCGGGATGAAACTGCAGACCGAATACCGGATACTGCCTGTGTGCGACGGCCATGATCTCGCCGTCGTCGGCTCTGGCCGTGATTTTGAGCACCTCCGGAAGGCTCTTTTCTTCAGCCGCCAGCGAGTGGTACCGGGCGACTTTCACCGTCTCCGGAAGGCCCTTGAAAACAGGACACGACAGATCCAGCTTCGTCTCGGACTGCTTGCCGTGCATCAGGTGCTTCGCGTACGTGATAACACCGCCGAAAGCCTCCACGATTGCCTGTTCGCCGAGGCACACGCCGAGGATCGGAATGTCTGCTGACAGGGTCTTCACAACGTCCTCGCACACGCCGGCATCGACAGGCCTCCCGGGACCCGGGGAAAGGATGATGCCGGAAGGGGAAAGATCGCGGATCTGTTCCACACTCATGGCGTCGTTGCGGATGACGCGGATGTCCGGGCACATCTCCCCGATCATCTGATACAGGTTGTAGGAAAAGCTGTCATAGTTGTCAATCAGCAGAAGCATTGCCGGCCTCCTTCAGCGCCGTCACGACCGCCCGCGCTTTGTTCATGCACTCATTCCACTCGTTTTCCGGAACGCTGTCCGCCACGATTCCGGCGCCGCTGCGGATGAAAACTTTCCCGTTTTTCTTGTACGCCAGCCGGATCGCGATGCAGGTGTCCGCATTGCCGGAGAAATCGATGTATCCGATGGCGCCGCCGTAGATGCCGCGCTTGTTGTTCTCCAGATCGTTGATGAGCTGGCAGGCGCGAAGCTTCGGTGCCCCGGAAAGAGTTCCGGCCGGCAGCACGGCATTGATCACGTCAAGCGGTCCGAATTCCGGACGGATCAGACCGCGCACCGTCGAGCCGATGTGCATTACGTGAGAATACCGCTGGATCTCGTGATACCGCTCCACTTTGACAGACCCGAACTGACTGACTTTGCCGATGTCATTGCGTCCCAGATCCACCAGCATGTTGTGCTCAGCGAGTTCCTTCGGATCGGCGAGAAGCTCCTTTTCCAGTCTCTCGTCTTCTTCCTGTGTCTTGCCGCGCGGCCTCGTGCCCGCGAGCGGGAACGTGTGGAGCACGCCGTCTTCCAGTTTCACAAGCGTCTCCGGCGATGCGCCGGCCGTCTCCACATCGGTTCCTGAGAAATAAAACATGTACGGCGACGGATTCACCGTGCGCAGTACCCGGTATGTGTCGAGCAGGCTCCCGGAGAACTGCGCCTCCAGGCGGTTGGAGAGCACAATCTGAAAAATGTCGCCCTCGTGAATGTACCCCTTTGCCTTCTCGACCATCGCGCAGTACTCTTCCTTTGAAAAGAGCGGGCGGATATCGCTGAGCAGCTTTCCCGGTTCGTCGCTTCCTTCAGAGCCTTCCTTCAGAAGTCTCTCCATCTCGTCGATGGCTCTTGCGGCGCGGTTGTACTCTGTCTCCGCTTCGTTCAGACGGACATTGGCGATGAGGTAAATCTTCTGGCGGAAGTTGTCAAAGCAGATGACCTTGTCAAAGAGCATCAGATCCACATCATTGAAGTTTTCCGTGTCCCTGGCGTCAAGCCGCAGCGTCGGCTCCCCGTACTGCATATAATCATAGGAAAAGTACCCGACCAGGCCGCCGGTAAAAGGCGGCAGCCCCTTCACCTTGGGCGAACGGTACTGCTCAAGGACCTTGCCGATGTATTCCGCCGGATTGCGCGTGTCAAATGAGAGCTCTCCGACCTGCATATGGCCGGCCCGGCAGGTGATCAGCAGCTTCGGATCGTAGCCCAGAAACGTGTAGCGCCCCCACTTTTCCTTGTGAAAGGCCGATTCCAGCAGATAGACATGACTGGATACGTGCTTTAATTTCCGCAGCGCCGTGATCGGCGTGATAAAATCCGAAAAGATTTCACGGCACACCGGCATACAGGTGTAGCCGCCCTGATCGCGGACCTTAAGAACCTCTTCCCGTGTCGGAGTAATCATGTTCTTTCCTCTCTTCCTTGCCGGTGCTCACTGTGCGTGCACCGCGTCCGCCATCGACTTCACATATTCCTTCACCGGACCGGCCGCATCCTTTCCGTACTTTGCGATCAGCCGCACGATGGCAGACCCGACGATGGCGCCGTCGGAAACATTTGCCATGGTTCCCGCCTGCTGAGGCGTCGAGATGCCGAATCCTACGGCACACGGAATATCCGATGCCTGCCGCACGAGTTTCACCATCGCGCCGATGTCTGTCGTGATGGTGTCTCTTGTCCCGGTGACGCCAAGGGACGACACGAGGTACAGGAAGCCCTTTGCCTCTCTGGCGATCATGGCGATGCGCTGCTCGGAGGTCGGTGCAATCATGGAGATCAGTTCGAGGCCGTGCGCCGAGAAGGGAACATCAAATTCCTCTTTCTCCTCATACGGAACATCCGGCAGGATCACGCCCTGCACGCCGGCCGCTGCCGCCTGTTCGGCAAATTTTTCCGTTCCGTAGTGATAGATCACGTTCGCATAAGTCATGTAGACAAATGGCACCGTGATCCCGTCATCTCTGAGCTTCTTTGTCAGCGCGAACACCTTGTCCGTCGTGGTGCCGGCCGTCAGCGCCCGCAGATCGGCTTCCATGATCACCGGGCCCTCTGCTGTCGGATCCGAAAACGGAATGCCAAGCTCGATGAGATCCGCTCCGCCCTCCACAGCGGCGCGCACAACTGCCTCGGTTGTTGCCAGGTCGGGATCGCCCACCGTGATAAATGCGACAAATGCCTTTTTATTTTCAAATGCGTCAGAAATCTTAATCATGGATGTCCTCCCCTCTGTAGCGGGCAATAGCCGCACAGTCCTTGTCGCCTCTTCCGGAAATCGTAACGATGATAATCTGATCACGGCTCATGGTCGGTGCCAGTTTCATGGCATATGCGACGGCATGGGCACTCTCGATGGCCGGGATGATTCCCTCTTCTTTTGAGAGATACTCGAAGGCATTCACTGCCTCGTCGTCTGTGATCCCCACATACTGTGCCCGGCCGATGTCGTGCAGATATGCATGCTCCGGTCCGACACCCGGGTAGTCAAGGCCCGCCGAAATCGAATAAACCGGCGCGATCTGGCCGTATTTGTCCTGGCAGAAATAGGACTTCATCCCGTGGAAGATGCCGAGGCTTCCGGTATTGATGGTCGCCGCCGTCTTGTCGGTATCAATGCCTCTGCCGGCGGCTTCGCAGCCGATCAGCTGTACGCTCTTGTCCGGAATGAAATGATAGAAGGAACCGATGGCATTGGAGCCGCCGCCCACGCAGGCAATCACGGCGTCAGGCAGTCTTCCTTCCTTTTCAAGAATCTGCTGTCTGGCCTCTTTTGAAATCACGCTCTGGAAATCGCGCACGATCGTCGGGAACGGGTGCGGTCCCATGCAGGAGCCGAGGCAGTAATGCGTATCGGCGATCCGGCTGGTCCACTCCCGCATCGCCTGGGACACGGCATCCTTGAGGGTGCCGGTTCCGGAATCCACTTCCTGCACGTCTGCCCCCAGAAGGCGCATCTTGTAGACGTTGAGCGCCTGCCGCTCCATGTCCACCTTGCCCATGAAGACGACGCACTCCATCCCCATAAGGGCGGCAACCGTTGCGGTCGCAACGCCGTGCTGTCCGGCTCCGGTCTCGGCGATGAGTCTCGTCTTGCCCATCTTTTTGGCCAGAAGCGCCTGTCCCAGACAGTTGTTGATCTTGTGGGCGCCGGTGTGGTTCAGGTCCTCGCGCTTCAGGTAAATCTTTGCGCCGCCTAAGTCCCGGCTGAGCTTCTCGGCGTAGTAAAGTCTGGAAGGCCGGCCCGCGTAGTTGTCGAGCAGATCCTTGAGCTCTGCGTTAAACTGCGGATCATCCTTGTAACAGTTGTATGCATCTTCCAGCTCAATAACTGCATTCATCAGCGTCTCCGGTATGTACTGTCCGCCGTGCACGCCGAATCTTCCTCTGGAATTTGTTGAATTCATATATCCTGCCTTTCCGGGCTGTCTTGCCGCCCTCACATACTGTATGATCTTTTCTTTGTCCTTGTGCCCGTCTGTCTCAAGCAGCGAGCTCGCATCCACTCCGGCTGCCCCGGTTTTGGATATGGCCTCCCGGACATTGTCCGGTCCGATGCCGCCGGCCAGAATGAATTCCCTCCGGATACCCTTAAGATTTTCCCAGGCAAATGTTTCACCAGTGCCGCCGGCGCCGTTGTCCAGCAGAATCTTGTCGGCTGAGGAAGCTTCTGCCTTCCTCACGTCGTCTTCTGATGTGATTCTGAACGCTTTGATGATGGTCAGCCTTCCGCCTGATTTTTCCCGCAGCCTCCTGACAAATGCATCCGACTCCTGTCCGTGCAGCTGCACCGTGTCAATCCCGGCTAACGCCGTTATCTTCAGGATGTTCTCAACTGTCTCATTCACAAAGACACCGACGGGTTTGACCGCAGACTCAAGCATTCTGCAAAGCTCTGCAGCTTCCTGCGGGCTTATGAAGCGTTTCCTTCCCGGTACGAAGATAAAGCCTGCGTAGTCGGGAAGAGCTGCATTGACCGCTTCAATATCTTCTCTTGTGCGCAGCCCGCACACCTTGACCTGTACGCTCATAGGCTGCCCCGCAGTGTCTTCAGTGCCAGGCATTTGTCAGAGGCACGCATGAGTGTCTCACCGATCAGAATGCCGTTCACGCCGCTCTCGCGCAGGACCTGTACGTCCGACGCAGTCCGGATCCCGCTCTCGGCCACGAACAGGGTTCCGGCCGGCGCGAAGGCGGCAAGACGTTCGCTGTTGTGGATGTCAACGGTAAAATCTTTCAGATTCCGGTTGTTCACACCGATCACCCTGGCTCCTGCCGCTGCGGCCCTCTTTACTTCTTCCTCATCATGCGCTTCGACCAGCGCCGACAGACCGAGCCTGTCACACAGGCGGATGCCTTCTTCCAGCTGTCTGTCACTTAAAATCGCACAGATGAGAAGCACACAGGCCGCTCCGAGAAGCTTCGCTTCATAGATCATGTACGAATCCACGGTGAAATCCTTGCGGATACAGGGAAGATGGATAGCACCGGCGATTTCCTGCAGATACCGGTCGTCTCCCAAAAACCATTTCGGTTCGGTGAGCACGGAGACAGCCGAAGCTCCTGCTTTTTCGTACTCCTTGGCGATTTCAACATACGGGAAATCCGGAGCAATCAGTCCCTTTGAAGGACTCGCCTTCTTGCACTCGCAGATGAAGTGAATCGTGTCGCCTTCCGGCGTTTTCCCGGAAAGCGCCTTCTCAAACGGAAATCCCGTGTCGGGCGGCAGTGCAAGCGCCTTATCCCGGATGATTTCCTTCGGGATTTGCTTCTCTTTTTCTGCCACCCGCACTTTCGCATATCCGGCGAGCTGGTCCAGAATGTTCACGCCTTCGTTCTCCTTTCCCGGAAAGTTACTCGTTTGAAACCCGGATGACCTCATTAAGCGTCTTCTCTGCTCTTCCGGAATCAATGAGATCTGCCGCAAGTGCGATGCCGTCTGCCATGCTGTCTGCCTTTCCGGCAATGTAGAGGGCTGCGCCGGCGTTCATCAGAACGATATTGCGCTTCGTGCCCTGCTGTTTCCCGGAAAGGATTTCCCGGGTGATCTGCGCATTTTCCTGCGGCGTTCCGCCGACGATTTCATCCTTTGTCCCGCGCGCAAGTCCGAAATCTTCCGGCTTGATCACAGATGTGCGGTAAAAACCGTCCCGGATCTCGCATACAGACGTCGGCGCGGACGCGGAGATTTCATCGAGCCTGTCCTGTCCGAATACGACAAATCCGCGCTTTACGCCAAGAGATGTAAGTACTTTTGCCACCGGCTCAACCAGATATTCATCGTACACACCCAGCAGGAACATCTCCGGCTTTGCGGGATTGGTGAGAGGTCCGAGAATATTGAACACCGTGCGGAAACCGAGTTCCTTGCGGATCGGTCCGACGTACTTCATCGCCGCGTGGTACAGCTGTGCGAACAGGAAGCAGAAGCCTGTCTTTTCCAGCATCTCAAGAGCCTTGGCCGGATCCTGGCGGATATTCACGCCGAGCGCTTCGAGGCAGTCCGCCGTGCCGGAAAGAGAAGAAGCAGCGCGGTTGCCGTGCTTGGCCACCTTGACGCCGGCCGACGCGATCACCATGGCCGCCGTCGTGGAGATGTTGAAGCTGTGCGCATTGTCGCCGCCCGTTCCTACAATTTCCAGCACTTCCATGCCCGGGTGCGGAACCGGCGTTGCCAGACTTCTCATGGCTTCGGCGCAGCCGGAGATCTCGTCGATTGTCTCGGCTCTCGTCGACTTCGTGGAAAGAGCTGCCAGAAATGCGGCATTCTGGGTCGGTGTAGTCTGACCATTCATGATCTCAAGCATCGTCTGCTTTGCTTCTTCATACGTAAGATCCTCTTTGTTGACGATTTTGATGATGGCTTCCTTAATCATTCCTCTTCGCTCCTTTGCTGATGTGTGCATAAAAAAAGCCGTCCCTGGTGAAAGCTTTAAAAACTTTCACCAGGGACGACTTGAAATTCAAATCGCGGTGCCACCCTGATTCCTGAAAACAAAATTTCCAGGCTCTCAACAGGATACAAACATATCCCTGACTCATAACGGGAGTCCTCCGTCATCCCATACTCACCCGGACGGGTTTTCCTGATGCCCTCAGCAGTCCATTTGCAGGTACGCGTTCCACCGGGTTCTCAGCCTCCCCGGCTCTCTGTAAGACCATTACCTGTTTAATCTCTGCTTCATCGGTTTGCTTTGTTAAATTTCCTGTATTTTAACCACCCGACGCGCCGGTGTCAAGTATTTTTGCGCACACCGTCAAGAATTTTCGGGAAACGGCGCAGAAAGATCAGGAAACAGCACGTCGCAGCCGTCGCGTCCGCCACCGATTCCGCCAGATAGATGCCCGTCACGCCGAAAATTTTCGGCAGGATGAGGGCCAGCGGCACAAGCAGGAAAACCTTGCGAAGCAGTGCGATGAAAAGGGAAATCTTCGGCTGATTCATCGACAGGAACATGCACTGGCACGACCTCTGCAGCCCGAAAATCAGAAAACCGCCCAGGAATACGACCGCGTATTTCTGCACCTGCGCAATAAGCTGTGCGTCGGACGTGAAAATCCTTGCAAATGCAGCCGGAAACAGAATAATGAGCAGCGTGATGATGAAGTTAAAGCTCGTCATCACTGTGAAGACGATTCGTTTTCCCTCTTTGATCCGCCCGATATTCCCTCTTCCGTAATTGTACGAGATCACCGGGCTCACGCCGGCGGTGAATCCCTGCAGCGGAGTGGATATGATCGTCATGCAGCTCTGCATGATCGTCAGCGTGCTGACATAGATGTCCCCGAACGCCGCCAGGCCTGAATTCATCACAAACCCGATCAGGCTTTCCGTTGAGCCCATGACAAAGGGCGATACACCAAGCGCCAGAATCCGTCTTATGACCGCTCCGTCCGGCTTCATCGTCTTTCGGTTCACTGCCAGCATCGCCCCCGGTGACAGAAGGACTTTCAGAATCCACAGCGAACTGACGCCCTGTGAGAGGACTGTTGCGATCGCGGCTCCTTTGACGCCCATCCCGAATGTGAAAATGAACAGCGGGTCCAGCGCGATATTGATGCAGGCCCCGATCAGAACCGAAACCATCGCCGCTTTCGGATGCCCTTCTGTCGTCAGAAACGGGTTCAGCCCGATCGTGATCATCACAAAGATCGTGCCCGTCATGTACCACGCAAGATAGCTGTGCGCGTACGGAAGTGTAACGTCAGACGCCCCGATCCGGCGCAGCATCGGATCCATGAACGCATAGACAGCAATCATCAGGATGGCACCAAAAATAAGCAGCAGCGTGATGCCATTTCCCAGTATCTTTTCAGCCTGCTTTCTGTCTCCTTTTCCCAGTTCAATTGCCGTGAGCGGAGACGCGCCGCCTCCGGTGAACTGCGCAAAGGCGGCCACGATCAGAATGATGGAATTGCAGACACCGACCCCCGCAAGTGCCTGCGTGCCGGCCTCCGGAATGTGTCCGATGAAGATCCGGTCCACAATGCCGTATAAAAGATTCACAAACTGCGCCGCGATCGTCGGCAGAGACATTCTGACAATCAGCGGCAGCATCTTTGCCGTCCCGAAATCAAGATCCTGTTTCACATAAACTCCCCGGGCTTAAGCCCCGTATATTTTCTATTATTACTTTACCACATTCTTCACAAAAAGATAATTTTGCCGCGCAGACGCGCAATGGTATACTAAGCGGTACGGATTATGAGGATTCACAGGAGACTTTTCACTTATGCTGCAGCTCAAAAACATCTGTAAGGAGTACAAAACGGGCACACTCGTCCAGAAGGCGCTGGACAACGTTTCACTGAGTCTGTGCGACAGCGAATTCGTCGCCATTCTCGGGCCATCCGGCTCCGGCAAGAGTACCATGCTCAACATCATCGGCGGTCTGGACAAGTACGACAGCGGAGATCTGATTATAAACGGCATCTCCACAAGACAGTACAAAGACCGCGACTGGGACAGTTACCGCAATCACACCATCGGCTTCATTTTTCAGTCCTACAACCTGATCCCGCATCAGACAATCCTGGCCAATGTCGAACTCGCTCTCACGATCTCCGGCATCTCCCGTTCCGAAAGACGCGCCCGCGCCAGAGAAGCTCTTGAAAATGTCGGCCTCGGCGATCAGATTGAAAAGAAGCCGGGCCAGCTCTCCGGCGGACAGATGCAGCGCGTGGCCATCGCCAGAGCGCTGGTGAACAATCCGGCCATCCTGCTGGCCGATGAGCCGACAGGCGCCCTGGACACCGAGACGTCCATCCAGGTCATGGACCTGCTGAAGGAAGTGGCGAAGGACCGGCTCGTCGTCATGGTCACCCACAACCCCGAGCTGGCCCGCAGCTACGCCACGCGCATCGTGACTCTGAAGGACGGCGTCATCACCTCGGATACCGATCCATTTGTCATCGATGAAGCCGCCGCGGCGGTGCCGCAGCACCGGAACATGGGTCACAGTTCCATGTCGTTTCTGACGGCTCTTTCGCTTTCGTTCAACAACCTGATGACCAAGAAGGCACGCACGACGCTCGTCTCTTTTGCCGGATCGATCGGCATCATCGGCATCGCGCTGATCCTGTCTCTTTCCAACGGCGTCAATGCTTTCATTCAGAGCACAGAGGAAGAGACGCTCTCGGAATACCCGCTTCAGATTCAGAAGTCTTCGATGAATCTTGCCTCTCTCATGAGCAGCGCGTCGGAGTCTGACAGCACGTCCGGCAGCGGATCTGCCGGCCAGGCTGTCGAGCGGGACACGATCGGACGGATGGTGTCCCAGGTCACAAAGAACGACCTTGCCTCTCTCAAGGAATGGCTTGACACCGGCACAACCGGCATCGACGAGCTTTCCCGCTCCATCGAGTATACCTACGACGTGACGCCGCAGATCTTCCGCGAAGACGGGGACAAGGTCTACCAGGTTAACCCGAACCGGCTGCTGAATTCGACAGGACTGATACCGTCCTCGTCCCTGTACAGCTCTTCGTTTTCATCCAGCGTATTCTCCTTCCTGCCGTCTGACGCAGAGCTTTACAACAGCGCCTACGAGGTAAAGGCCGGGCGCTGGCCGCAGAATTACGATGAGGCGGTTGTCGTGCTTTCTTCGGACGGCTCCATCTCGGACATGACGCTCTACACGCTGGGCGTGAAAGACTACAGCATGCTGCAGGCCATCGTTGACAGCCTGAACGGAGACACACAGGAGAATTCAGTCGCGGAAAGTTCTGACGGGACGACCTATTCCTACGACGAACTCATGGGCGCGCAGTTTAAAATCGTGAACAATTCCGATCTCTACACCTACGACGATTCGCTCGGCGTGTGGGCTGACCGCAGCAACGACGAGGACTATGTCCGCCAGCTCGTGGAAAATGGCGACACACTCACCATCGTCGGCGTCGTACAGCCAACTGCTGAGTCAACCGTCAGCATGCTGAGTGCCGGAATAGCCTGCACGCCGGATCTGATCCGCTATGTTATGAAAAATAACGCTGACAGCGCGCCGGTTCTGGCGCAGCTCGCCTCGCCGGACACCAATATCTTCACCGGCGAAGCCTTCGGAGAAAGCAGTGGGACACTCGATCCTTCCGCCCTCTTCTCCGTGGACACGGACAAGATTTCGCAGGCCTTTCAGATCGACACAAGCAGGCTTACGTTTGACGCAAGTCAGCTGGACCTCTCTTCTCTTGCCAGCCAGATCAGCGCGCCGGACATCTCGGGCGCAGATCTGTCCTCGGCCCTGTCTCAGATCAATATCGACACGTCCGGCATCGACCTGAAGAAGATTTTCACAGATCTGGCCAATGGATATCTGGACAGTTCGACATTTGACAACGGGGTGCAGGGATTCCTGCAGTCCGGCGAGGTTCAGCAGATTATCAGCCGCGATCTCTCCGGCTTTGCCGCTGACAACGCCAAAAGCTCCGCAGCCTCTTCAGAAATGACCAGCATGTACCAGGAGCTGATGGACGGTTATGTAAAACAGCTTGCCTCTGAGAACAAGGCCATCCCGACAGAAAGCAGCGAGCTGACGGCCGGTTTCTCGCAGTATGCGGTGAGTGAGCCCGGTCAGGAAATCATCCGCCACCACACCACGCAGCTTGCGGGCGAGCTGACACTGACCGATGCCCAGCAGCAACAGCTCCTTTCTGATGTCGAAAACGCTTACCAAAGCTATGCCGCGTCCGGCGGATTTGCCACGTCTTTCTCCGATGATTTCCAGACATATCTGCTCGGATCGCAGGGGCAGAAGATCCTGACCGACGACCTTAAGCAGATGGTCGATTTCACGGGCATCGAAAACCAGCTGGCACAGATTATGGGCGCACAGCTCAGTTCGTACATGCAGACGGTCTCGCAGCAGATCGGCTCCGCACTCTCCTCGTCAGTCAGCCAGGCCATGGAGTCTCTGACACAGCAGATCCCGAATGCCTTCTCATTTGACATGAATGCGTTTACGTCCGCGATTTCGCTGAACATGGACATGGAGGAGATGCAGCAGATCTTCAGTTCGATGCTCTCCGGAAACTCTTCATCGTATGAATCGAATCTGACAGCTCTTGGATATGCATCGGAAAACAGCCCGAGTGAAGTCACGATTTATCCGAACGACTTTGCCTCCAAAACTGAGATCGAAACGATTCTGGACAACTACAACTCGCAGATGAAGGAATCCGGCCAGGACGAGAAGACCGTCACATACACCGATATTGTCGGAACGATGATGGCCTCTGTCACGAGAATCGTCAACGTGATCAGCTGGGTTCTCATCGCATTCGTCGCGATTTCGCTCATTGTGTCGTCGATCATGATCGGCGTCATAACGCACATCAGCGTGCTCGAGCGCAAAAAAGAAATCGGAATTCTGCGCGCCATCGGCGCTTCCAAGCGCAACGTCGGAGAAATCTTCAACGCAGAAACATTCATCACCGGTCTGATGGCCGGACTGATGGGAATCGGCATCGCGCTGCTGCTGCTCATACCGACCAACGCCATCATCCTGCGCATTGCCGGAAGGCAGGACATCACCGCCTCAATGCCGCCGGCAGCGGCCGCAGCACTCATTCTGCTCAGCGTCGTGCTCACTCTTGTGAGCGGCCTCTTCCCGGCCAGAAAAGCTTCCAGATCCGACCCGGTTGAAGCGCTCAGGACCGAATAAAAAAGAAACCGGCAACTTGCGGACAGACGGCAGATATACCTCCGTCCGGCAAGCCTGCCGGTTCCTTTTTTCTTTTACTTTTCTGCCTCAAGAGCCTCGCAGATCCGCCGGTAATGCAGGAAACCGTCTCCATCCGCCAGGCGCTGTATCTCCTCAAAGGACGCCATCTTCCATCCCTGCACCTCATCTTCTTCAACCTTTACCTGTTCCGGTGCAAAGTTCAGGCGGAAGTGATAGATGTCACAGAAATAATTGTCGCCGCCCTCAGCGTCGTCGTTGCGGTAGGTGTAGACCGAGACCGGTTCAAGTCCTTTCACGGATATCCCCGTCTCTTCGAGCGCCTCGCGCTCTGCCGCTTCCCGGCTTGTCTCCCCGTGGTCTGCACCTCCGCCCGGTATCTCCCAGGCGCCGGCAGCCCACTTCTTGTCCATGGTCCGCTGTGTGATAAGAAATCTTCCGTTCATATTTTCGATCAGAGCCAGTGCGTACAGCATGTATTCATCCGGTGTAAGTTTTGAGCCTTCTCCGTGGCGCGGCTTTGTTCGCCCGGTGGGCTTCCGGTCTCTATCGTAGATGTCAATTCTCTCCTGAGTGTATTCATATAAAACCGACACGTCCGGCTTCTCCTTATGCTTTTGTCTTATACATCAAAAAGGTGTCTTGCTGCTTCCTGCGCCTTCACGACCTTGTCGCACCATGCGTCAAAGTCCGGGTCCGGCCGGCGGCATTCCGGGTGTTCCCGGATGTATGAGAGTGCAATGCGCACGCCTTCATGAAATGGCACGCTGGTGCGCATTTCCGGCACAAGGCGCTTCAGCTTTGTGTTGTCAAAGACAACCGATACCGCCTTGTCCCCAAGCAGAGCGCCCCTGAAATCATATCCGGCTGACTTCCCGGCATATGCCAGGAAATCCGAGGAAACATGACAGAGCTTCGGCGTGACTCCGAGTGCATCGCCGATCGTACTGTAAATCTGATTCCACGTCAGCGTCTCGTCGCCGGTGATCTGAAACGCCTCACCGATCGCGGCGCCATTGCCCATGAGGCCTGTGTAGCCAACCGCAAAATCTGTATTGAATGTCAGCGTCCACAGAGAACTGCCGTCCCCGTGCACGATGACCGGTTTGCCCTCTATCATGCGCGCAATGACCTGCCAGGAGCCCTTGGCGCCGTGAAGCGCCGTCGGGATTGAACGCTCACAGTACGTGTGACTCGGACGGACGATGGTCACCGGGAACTGTTCTTCGCGGTATTTCTTCATGAGGAAGTCCTCACACGCAATCTTGCCGCGGGAATACTCCCAGTACGGATTGGCAAGCGCCGTGCCCTCATTCACAAAACAGGAAGCCGCCGGTTTGTGATACGCCGACGCGGAACTCGTAAAGATATACTGCCTCGTTCTGCCTTTGAAAAGTTCATAGTCGCGGATCACATCTTCCTCGTGGAATCCGATGAATTCGCAGACACAGTCAAAATCCTTTCCGGCAAGCGCCGCGCTCACCGTCTCCGGGTCATGAATATCGGCGTGAATTTCGTGAACCGGGCCGTCAAACAGACCGCTTCTGCTCCCGCGGTTGAGCAGCCACACCTCCCAGCTGCCGGACGCAAGCAGCTTTCTGACAATGGCCGTGCTGATCGTGCCCGTGCCTCCGATGAACAGTGCTTTTCTCATACTGTATCCTTTCATGACAAATGCAGATAAACGTTCATCCGTTAAAAATAAAGGGGACGGCTTTTTCCGCCATCCCCCTGTAATGCCAGTCTTTCCGTCAGTCCTTGACAGCGATCGCTTCGATCTCGCAGAGAACGCCCAGCGGAAGGTCCTTGACAGCCACACAGCTGCGGGCAGGCTTGGACGTGAAGTATTTTGCGTAGACGCCGTTGAATGCCTTGAAATCCGCGATGTCAGCCAGGAAACACGTGGTCTTTACAACCTTGTCAAAGCCGCTGCCGCCTGCCGCCAGAATCTCGCCGACATTTTTGCAGGCCTGCTCTGCCTGCTCCTCGATACCGCCTTCAAATTTTCCGGTTGCCGGGTTGACCGGTGTCTGGCCGGATGCGAATACAAAACCATTTGCCACGTAACCCTGAGAGTACGGGCCGATTGCGGCCGGTGCCTTTTCTGTGCTGATTTTAACCATATCAAATTCTCCTGTATATAATCTGTTTGCCACTGATGTTTTTTACTTTAGCACAATCACAGCAGTCTGTCACGCCGCCGGACATCTCACACCGGGCGGTTGTTGCGCGACTGTCTGCGAATGAGCAGAATGATCACGATGTACATGATCACGACAAAGGCGATGAACAGCTCCATGGACTGACTGGTATTCATCATCGCGCAGAAATCATAGAACCCGTGCAGGAAGACAGCAAGCGCGTAGCCGATGATGATATTCACGACGCTCCCGGCTCTGGATCCTCTGTCGTAAGCCAGCTTCGCCCTCCCGTAAAAGTATCCGAAGACGACGGAAAAGCCCAGATGTCCCGGAACTGCAAGCACGGCTCTCGTGAGAGCCACACCGAGGCCGTAGGTGAACACGTACTTCACGTTTTCAAAGGCCGCAAAGCCAAGAGATGTGAACGCCGAGTAGACAATCGCGTCAAACAGATAGTTAAAGTTCGGATCGTGCCAGGTCAGGCGTCCCATGAAATAATACTTGGTTCCCTCTTCGACCACCGCCACAACCAGGAAAGCCAGCAGCGCCGTGTACGTGACCGAATTCTTGTCGACCGGGCTGATGCCGAGCAGATTTTCGCCGATCATCTCCAGGATGATGGAGACCAGCGCCGCAAGAACACCGCGCAGCACACAGCCCCAGAGAAGATATGCCGGCTCTTTTTCGTAGGTGTCCATGCGGTAGATGTAGCGCATCAGAAAAATGGCCGGCAGGATGGCCGCCAGCACGTAGATGGCAATCATCCAGTCCAGTGCTTCCAGAATAAACATATCCGTCTCCTTCTGTATTTTACGTTGTCAGTTATTTTTTCCGTCCTCTTTTTTTTACGGCATTCAGAAGCATATGCACGCAGGGATCTTTCATCAGTATCAGAATGGTGCTGTAGATGACGGCGCCGACGAAAACCTGCCCTATGACAGAAATCCAGCCCGACGGCACAAAATGCCGGAACAACAGACATCCCGCAAACATAACAAACGAAGCAAGCAGGTACGATCCCATAGACCGGACAACCCGCATCCACTGAAAGTCATGCCGCGTAAAGAAGATCTGCACGCATGTCACGGATGTCTCCGCAATCACCGTGCCGATGGAGGCACCGAACGCGCCGAAGTGTGGGATCATCAGAGCGTTCATGCAGAAATTCACGCCTGACCCTGTCAGTACCGAAATCGTATATTCTTTCTGCCGCATCGTCGGCAGCAGATACTGCGTGCCTGTGACATTGCTCATGCCGATGAGGAACAGAATCGGACTGATGACAGGCATCAGAATCTTGACCTTGTCATAGCCCGCCCCGAAGAACGCAGGAACAAATGCCTCCGATACGGAAATAATGCCAAATATAAGCGGGAATGACAAAAAGAAAACCGCCCGGAAGGATTTGCGCATGTAATCGTGCACCTTTTCCATGTCCCCGGACGCGTAGGTGTGGGCGATGCGTGGCATCAGAACGGTTCCGAGCGACGTCACGACAGTCAGCAGCATCTTGACGATTTTCTGCGCCTGGTCGTAGTATCCGACCTCACTCTTGTCAGCGATAATCGCGCCGATCATGGTGCGGTCAAGAATCGTATAGACTTGAATGGCAATCTGGGGTATGAACAGGGCAACCGTCGGCTTGAAGTGCCGGAAGATATGAAGCTTTGCGTGACGCGGCCCGAAGATAAGTTTCGGAAGATACAGCCAGAGCGAAAGGTTGCCCGCCAGAATCGATAATACATAGATCAGAAAATAGGCGGGGAGATCCTCACCGCTGCGGACAAAAACAAAAATACAGATCACGCTGAGCAGCTTGACCGCCATGTTCCGCGTGACCGTCTTGCGGAAATCCTCCAGTCCCTGAAAGAACCAGCTGATATCCAAGACGTTGCCGATCAGCTCCAGCAGCAGAATCCGGTAGTACATCCGGTAATCATTGTTTCCGGTTACAAAGGCGATATAAAAGATCACGATAGCAGCAAGCATCGTGATGGCCCGCAGAATTACAATTTCCCAGAACGTGCTGCTGCGCTTTTCCCGGTTATCCCTGACAAATGCGATCTCCCGCTGTCCGTACATGGCAATGCCCAGTGATCCGAACAGAATAAAAAAAGCGCTGACCGAAAGCGTGTAACTGTATATACCCAGATTCTGCGCGCCGAGCACACGCGAGACGTACGGCGTCGTAATCAGCGGAAGAAGCAGGGTCAGAAGCTGATAGGTCAGATTGTACAGGTAATTTTTCTTTACACTCTGGCTCATAAGAATCCCCTTTGCTTAAAGACAAAAAGAATTCTATCATTTTTACCGGCAGAATAAAAGATGCCCGGTGCGCGCACACAGGCGGCGCCGGACATCTCCTTTCAGATCTTTTCTCAACCGTTTTGGTTCCATCTCTCCCGGTATGCCCGCCACTGGTTTTCAAAGAAATAGTCGGTTTCGGGTATCGGTCGCGCAGGCCGCCATGTGCAGTCCGCTGTGAAATTGTCCGCGTTCAGAATCACTTCCTGAATCAGTCCGCCGTGCGCCCCGTGATCCGTCCGGCAGTGCTGCCATTCCATTATATCTCCGGTTTTGCCTTCATCGTCCGCATTCAGATACAGCGCCGACCCCCGGGCCCCGGCGCCGTGCCGGCAGTAATCAAGCATTGCCGAAAGGTACACGCACTGGGAGACAAGCATATCGCGCAGCCGGAACCACGCGGCAGTCTGCCAGTCATCCGGCTTTGCCGACACGTCTGTGAAATGCCTCAGAAGTCCCTGCGTTTTTTCAAGCGCCTGCTGCAGTCCATTCTCACCACGGATGATACCGCCGCAGCGGCTCATACGCTCTGATGCTTCCTTCCAGACTTCCGCCACTGAATGTGCCCCGCTGCAGTGCAGAGGGAGCATGAGGAAATCTAATGCCTGCTGCCGAAGCTGTTTCTGGATTGCTTTACAGTCCTTCCCGCCGCCCGCAGCAGCCGTCCCTTCATGCAGATGCCGAAGCCGTATGCACTCCGCCGCCCGCAGCGCCCCGCACTGTCCGGCGTTCAGCGCCGTCCCTCCGGGGCGGGTGACACCGTGCGATCCGTTAACCTCCCCGACCGCAAACAGGTGATGCACGCTGGTCTCCCAGTCAGCGCTGCCTGAAAGACCGCCGTTGTTGTGCTGGGCGCACAGCGCGATCTCCAGTCTCCTGGTGTGAAGATCTACCCCGTGTTCAAGATAAAATGCCGCTGCCGGGTGATTCATCTTCTCAAGCCGGTCGATCGGTTTTCCGAAAGCAGCACCTGCCCTTTCAAGATACTGCGATGCTTCTTCCGGAAGATCTTTAAAGTCAATGTCCTGCTTTCCGGGATTTTCCGTGAAATCAAGGAACACTCTGCGCTTGCGGATCACTGTTTCCCGGTAAACCAGCAGGTCGATCACCGACGAACCGCCGGACACCTTTTCCGCGTCAAACGGCCACTGGTAGCCTTTCAGAAAAATGTTCCCCAGCTCCTTTCGGCGGTCTTTGTAAAAGTCCGAAAGGAACTCTCTTTCATCCCCGCCGTTTTCATCGGTGGACACAAAGCGGGGCAGTACCTGCATATATGTGCCGGAGACATTCCAGCGCGGTGACTTTGATGCGAGTCCGAACTGCCACTCCGTCAGATTTTTTCCGGCCGCCCCGGCTTCAAATGCTGCGCCGGAGGCGCCGATCTGAGACGTGGGATATACACTGTCCTTATACATGCCCGCCGGTGCACCTGTGGCCAGAATCACATTATCCGCCCAGATCAGCTCTGCGCGGGGTTCTTCGCTTTCCTTCCTGTCCGTCAGAAGAAACAGAGCGCCGTAAACGCGGCCATCTGCCGTCAGAAGCTTCAGGAGCTGCCGTCTGTCAAGAATCTCAAGACTTTGCCGCCCGGCTTCTTTTTCCAGTGCCTCTGTCATCATGCGGGACGTGTAAGGGCCGGCACTTGTTGCCCGGCAGCTGGCATCGTGATCCGTCCGGTACCCCATGCATTCGTCATACTCTGTAGACGGAAACGGAACCCCCAGCTCACTGAGACGGAAAAACGAACGCGCGGACAAAGCTGCTTCCACAAGCGCCGTATCGCCGTCCACACACTGGCAGGAAAACAAATCGCGCGCCATGCGGCGCACCGAGTCCGGTTCTTCCCCCGCAAGCGACAGCTTATAGTACGTCTGCTTGTCCGAGCCAGTGTTGCGCGACGTGCCGGCTTTCACGTCCTCCGTGGCAAGCACCGTGTCCTTCTCGCCCAGCTGCAGCAGGCGCAGGGCCGCCGCAAATCCGGCGGCACCCGAACCGATCACCAGATTATCAACTGTCCGCTCCTGCATGTCCATGGCACACCTTCCTTACAGACGGCGGATGTGGAAACCGCCGTCCACATCCAGATAATTGCCGGTCGTGTAGGTAACCGCATCAGAGCAGAAAAACGCAATTGCCTCAGCCACTTCTTCCGGCTTTCCCCAGCGGGCGATCGGGAACTGATCCCCGGCAAACATCCGGTTGTACTTCTCCTGGACTGTCGAGGTCATGTCCGTCGCGATGACGCCCGGCCGCACCTCGTTGACGACAATTCCCTCTGCCGCCAGCCGGTCGGCAAAAAGCGTCGTGATCATCGAGACGCCTGCCTTGGAAATGCAGTATTCGCCCCGGTTCACCGAGGACACCGCCGCTGAACAGGATCCTACATTGACGATGTGACCCTTCAGGGCGAATACCTTCTCCTGCGCGATCATCTGCTTTGCCACCAGCTGTGTCAGAAACATCGTTCCCTTCAGGTTGATGCCGATGACGCGGTCAAAACTCTCCTCGCTCATCTCCAGAAGGTCTTTGCGCTCCTTCGGAGCCACGCCGGCGTCGTTGACCAGAATATCAATCCGGCCGTAACGCTTCACAGCCTCTTCGACCAGACGTTTCCTGTCATCGCTGTTGTCAAGCGACCCGCGCACATAGTACCAGTCGATACCCATTCTGCCCAGCTCATCAAACGTGCTCTGATATTTTTCCCTTGCGCCGCTTGCAAAAATCACGACATTGCACCCGAGTGTCCCCAGCTTCTTTGCCGCTGCCAGACCGATTCCCCGGCTTCCGCCTGTAATCACCGCTGTCTTTTTCATCTCTTTCCTCCTCAGCCTCTGAAATTCTTCGGAAGGCTGCTCTTCTCCTTCAGAAATTCCCGGTAAAACGGCATATATGTCTCTGCGTCCCGCACCACACATCCGGTCGGCTTGTGCGAACGGATCAGATCGCCGCACGCCCCGCAGGTCATGCAGACCTTCGACGCGTCAATCCGCCCGGTCCGGACAATCTGATTGGCAAATCCAGGGTTGGCAAATGCCATCCGCCCGAACAGCATGCCGTCGCAGTACCCCTGCTCTATGGCGCCCGCCGTGTACAGATCCGAGAACTGCCGCAGATAGGTCGGTGCCGACGCCAGAATGGCCATACCCGGCACCCATTTCTTGATTTCACGCGTGCCGTCGATCATCCGTCCGATTCCGACAAGCTGGCATTCCGGCGGATCGTACTTTCCCTTGTCAAAGGGTCTCGTCACGTGCGTCGTCACATACGGATTGCCCATCGTGACGCAGATCATGCGCAGCCCGAGATCACTGTAAAGCTCTTGCACCAGGCGCTTCGGCTCGCTGTAATCCGGCAGCAGCGACTTGTCCTCCCGCATTCCGAAGCCGTACGGATACGGATATCCATCATAGATTCCGATGCGCGAAACAATCTGAAATGAATCGCTCTCATAAACCTTCGCCGCACGGATGCTGTTTTTCAGAAGTCTCGTCCGGTTTTCATAGCTTCCGCCGTATTTCCCCGGACGCGTAAAGGCGGCCGCCACTTCGGCAAAAAGATATCCGTGGCAGGACTTGATATCCACCGCGTCAAACCCGGCTTCCTTCGCAAGTTTCGCTCCTTCGCCGAACCGTTCCTCCATCCGTTCCAGGTAATCGTCGGACACAATGCAGGAATCATCCGCTGCCCTGAACTGTTCCAGATACGGTGAGCGGAACGCAATCAGCGGAGCCGGTTTGTTGTCCGGGTTGCTGTAGCGGCCCGAGTGATTGGCCTGGCAGATCAGGTACGGTGCAAAGCCATTTGCCATGATTCCTGCCTGCTTCACCGCATCGGTCATGCGTTTAAATGATTCCAGATTGTCTTTTGTGATGAGTAGCTGTGTCTTAGAGGAACGGCCTTCCGGGACGACGCTGATCGCCTCAAACCAGATGACGGCTGCTCCGCCCTGTGCCTCCCGAACGTACCGGCGGACGGTAAAGTCAGACGGCGACCCGTCATCAAGCGCATCCGCGCCTTCCATCGGCGCGATCCCAAGGCGGTTTGGCAGTGTAATGCTGCCGAACGCAAGCGGCTTTCCGCACACACTTGTGTCCTGTGACAGCGGCAGCTTCACCCCGACCTTCACGGCACGGCGCTGCAGCTCTTCTGGCGTGCGCCAGGAAAATTTTTCAGACATATCCGTCTCCCCTTTACGAACCTGCGCTCCCGGAGCCGCAGTACACCCCCGGAAGCGCCTATCTGCTTATAAGAATACCGCAAAGAAAACCGTCGTCAAGATGACATTTGTCAGAATGGCAAATGGCTGCGCCGCGCCATACCCGGTGGACGGCTCGTCATCTTTGAGCATCGAAATTGCCGCGCCAAGCCCTGGTGCCGATGTGCATCCGCCTGCGATGGCTCCGGAAAGAATCGTCCAGTTCAGGTGGAAGACTTTTCTTCCGACAAAGAATGCCGCCAGAACTGCAACTGCCTCAATCACCGCTGCCGCCACGGCCAGCTTCAGGCCGGATCCGGTCAGTGCGTTGACGACGTCATATCCATAGCGCAGCCCGACAACCGCCATGAAAAAGGTAAGTCCCATCCGGGACAGAAGCCCCAGCGATTTATTGTCCATCCGGAAATTGACAGGGCCGATTTTGCCGATGTGTGAAAGAATCAGAGCTGTCAGCAGAATGCCTCCCGCAGCGCCGAGCGAAAATGTGCCGAGCGGTCCCATCGGGATATTGATGCTGCCGATCGCGATCCCGATCATGATGACGATGCCAAGAGCGATGAAATCAATCGGGCCGTCCTTTATTTCCTTTGACGGCTTTGGCGCCGTGTCCAGTTCTGCCTTGTACTTACGTTTTTCTTCTTCAATATCAATCCGGAAAATCAGAGGCAGAAGCTGCATCATCAGGACAATCACCAGGACGCCTACCGGGAAGCCAACCGTGTATCCGAGCGACACAGAAGATGCCGCCGACTGCTTATAGGCCTTGATCTGATCATCTGTCAGAGTTGTTATTTCAGCTGCATTCAGACTGTCAGAGCTGTCTATCCGGTGCAGGATCTGCTCTTTTCCCGCCGCATCTGCTTCGTCGTAAAGTGCCTGTACATCTACATTTCCCGCCGCATCCAGTGCCGTTCCGTAAGCCGGTGTCGACGTCATTGATCCGGAGAAAACACCGATTGTCTCATAGGCAGAAAGATTCTCGTCGTCTTTAAATACGGTCACATGCGCAGCGCACGCGACAATCATGGACACCAGAGGAATCATTGCGCCGAGTACCACAAACCGCGCTCCGTACCGCTTGAAAATCACGCCGATGTTCTTCCCC
>OMUP01000076.1 GCA_900314255.1 uncultured Lachnospiraceae bacterium
CGGAAACAAGAAAAAAGCAAATTCCGATGAGCCTGCACCCTCGCCCCGCCAACGCCCAAACGTCACTGAAATTCATCAAATCATCCTCCCGCCCTTTCTTTCCCTTTCTTCCCCCGCTTGCGGTATACTATAGTCAGATTCATTTTTGAACGGGGGAAAACGTGGGGCGAAAACTGTTCTGTGAGATCAGTCCGACGACATACCGGATTTCTGTCAGGAAAGAAATCATGCTGCGGTATCTGCGGGACTTCTTTCACCGCGCGAAAATTGCGCGGACGCATCAGGAGGAAGAGCTTCCCAATATCGTGAAGAGCCACAGCTCGCTTCTGCTCAGGAAACTGGCCGGCGTGGACATGAAGCTGCAGGAAAACAAGGTTACGAATATCCGGCTTGCCTGCCAGAAGATCAACGGGCTCATCATCCAGCCGGGCGAGACGTTCTCGTTCTGGCGGACACTGGGGCCGGCGGGAAAGAAGCAGGGCTACCAGGAAGGCCTGGTTATCAGCAATGGGAAGCTGCTGAAAGGATACGGGGGCGGACTCTGCCAGATGGCCAACATGGTTCACTGGCTTGTCTTAAACAGCCCGCTTGAGGTGACGGAACTTCATCATCACACGGACGCAATCTTTCCGGATGACCGCCGGCGCGTCCCGTTCGGCACGGGAACGTCAGTCTTCTACAACTACATCGACTACCGGTTTTACAACAACACCGATCAGAATGTGCAGCTTCTGGTGTGGGTGGCGGACGGACTGCTGAACGGCGAGCTGAGAAGCGAACGGCCTTTCCCGTGCCGCTACAAGCTGGTCGAAGAAAACAGCCATTTCCGCAAAGAAGGAGACAAGTATTACCGCATTTCCCAGGTGTACCGGATCGTGATCGACCGCGAAAGCGGCCGGCAGCTGCGCAAAGAGCAGATTCTGGACAACCACTCGGAAGTCCTCTACGACTATTCGCTCATCCCGAAGGAGCAGATCCGCGATGACTGAAAGAGAAGAAATCCTGGACAGAATCCGGCAGGCATCCCGCCGGTTTCCTGACCGGATGGCCTACGAGGATGGCAAATGCCGGATCTCATATAAAGAACTGTGGTCCCGCGCACAGCGCTGCGGCCAGTTCCTTGGCAAAGGGCGCGGTCCGGTGATTCTGTATGGTCACATGCAGACCGGCATTGCGGTTGGAATTCTTTCCTGCCTGATGGCCGGCCGGGCCTATGTCCCGGTCGATTGTTTCATGCCGGACGCAAGGCTGCGGACCATAGCGGATGCCAGTCAGGCGTCTCTCCTGCTTCAGATGGGAGAAAAGCATGTGCCGGAGCTTCCCGGTGTCCGGATACTGACGGAAAAGCAGCTGGAAGCCGCCGCCTCAATGGGAGAGACTGCCGCGCCGCCATGCGAAGCGGCTACCTTCCCGCGCGAAGGCGGCGCACAGCCAAACGAAGCAGATGCCTTCCCGCGCGTAAGCAGCGCGCCCCGCGAAACTGATCCTCTGCCGCGCGAAATGAGCCCCCCACCGCGCGAATCCGCACCGCAGCTGTCTGCGCACGCAAACGAAACCGCATACATCATTTTCACGTCCGGCAGCACCGGCGACCCAAAGGGCGTTCCGGTTTCGTATCGGAATCTGGAAAGTTTCATCCGCTGGGTCACGGCGCAGCCGGCACTTGATGTCTGCCCGCAGCAGCGGGTTCTGCAGCAGGCGAGTTTCAGCTTTGACCTTAGCGTGGCGGACTTCTTCTATGCGCTGTCCCTCGGGCACACGGTGGCGGCGTTTGACGGGGACGTCATGGCGGATTTCGGGCGCCTCGCGCAGCTGCTGGAGAGCATCGACATGACGGTCACGACGCCGGCGTTTCTGAAGCTGTGCCTTGTGAACCCGGATTTCTGCGCGCAGAAGTATCCGCGCCTGGCCCGCGCGTACTGCTGCGGCGAGCGGCTGGAAGCTTCCGTGGCACTCAGACTGTTGAACGCGTTTCCGGATCTCGTCCTGCTCAACGCGTACGGGCCGACCGAGGCGGCCTCGGCGGTCTGTGCGGCCGTGATCACAAGACAGATGGCGGAGAACGCCGCGAAGGCCGGGAAAAGCCTTCCGGTCGGAGAACTGGGGAGCGCCGCCACAGAGATCACCGTTGAAAACGGAGAAATCGTCCTGAAAGGCAGCAGCGTTTCGGACGGATATCTGGGCGGCGTCACCGGCGGATTTTACCGCGAAAACGGCCGGAACTGCTACCGCACCGGCGATCTGGGGTACATCCGGGACGGCCTTCTGTACTGCGAAGGGCGGCGCGATGATCAGATCAAGTACAAGGGCTACCGCATCGAGCTGCACGACATCGAGAGCAATCTCGCCCGCGTGAAGGGCGTGCGGGACTGCGTAGTTCTTGCGCGCCGGGGAAGAGACGGAATGGTGAAAGGACTGCGCGCTTTTGTGGCAGCGGAAGAAGGCACGACAGAGGCGGAGCTGAAACAGGAACTGGGCAGATATGTCCCTGCGTACATGGTGCCGGGAACATTTGTCATGATGAAAGCGCTGCCCGTGACGGCGAATGGCAAGACGGACAGAAAGGCGCTGGAGAGATATGGAGCATGAGACGCTGAACGTAAAAGACCTTCTGTACGAGGTGACGGAGGACAGAAGGGTGTATCGGGATGACACGGAGCTGCTGGACAGCGGTATTCTGGATTCTCTGGCTTTCATGGAGCTGTTCACGAGGCTGGAGGACTACGGCGTTGAGATCTATCCGACGCGGATTGACCGGGAGCGCCTGCGGACGGTGAAGAGCGTGGAAGAGCTGGTGCGGGAGTACGGGGGATGAGAGAACGGGAAAAGAAAGAAAATGCAGAATAGTGCGAAAAATCTATATAAAAATACACTAATTAGTGTAAAATACAGACTGAAAGTAACACTAATTCATGTAAAATGCATCCCGGAGGCGCCCGTAAAATGTACCGAAAGATTCTGGAGAAACTTGACACCTGGAAAAACAATCCGTATCGCAAGCCGCTGATCCTGCAGGGGCCGCGGCAGGTCGGAAAGACGTATTCGATCCTGGAGTTCGGGCTGACGCGGTATGAAAATGTCGCGTATTTCAATTTCCAGACCAGCCCGGTTTTAAGCGCGACGTTTGATGAAAATCTGGAACCGGAGTATCTGATTCCGCTGCTTTCCCGGATCAGCCGGGTTTCCATCACACGCGGCCGGACGCTGATTGTGCTTGATGAGATTCAGCTGTGTGAACGGGCGCTGGCATCGCTGAAATATTTCTGCGAGCAGGCGCCGGAGTATCACATCATTGCGGCGGGCAGCCTGCTCGGCGTTGCGGTGAACCGGGAAAAGTTTTCTTTCCCGGTCGGGAAAGTGGATTTTCTGGACATGTATCCCATGGATTTTGAAGAGTTCCTGCTCGCCGTGGGCGAGGAGAAGCTGCGCGATACGATCCGCACTGCTTTCCGGGAGAATAAACCGCTTCCGCAGGTGCTGCATGAAGCGGCACTGAGACGGTACCGGGAGTACCTTGTTGTCGGCGGGATGCCGGAGTGCGTCGGACAATTTGTAGACACCGGGGATCTGATTCTGATCCGGCAGACACAGGACGCGATTCTGACCGGGTATCTGGATGACATGAGCAAGTACAACCGGAATACGGAAATTCAGAAGACCAGGCTTACCTACGCTTCCATCACGGCACAGCTCTCAAAGAAGAACAAGCGGTTCCAGTACAAGCTGATCAAAAAGGGCGGCCGGGCGGCGGAATTTGAAAACGCAATCGAGTGGCTGGTTCTCTCCGGCATTGTAAGCCGGGTATACCGGGTCGATCAGGCAAAAAAACCGCTGGAGAATTACAAGGACATCGACGCGTTTAAAATCTATATGTCCGATACGGGGCTGCTGTGCGCGAAACAGGACGTAGTACCGGATGACATCCTGTACATGACCGGGGAGTCCGATGATTTCAAGGGCGGTCTGACGGAAAATTACGTCAACTGCCAGCTTCAGGAAAGCGGATACCGGACATATTATCTGGCGCCGGAAGGCGGCATGGAGATTGTCTTCCTGATCCGGCGAGACCGCCAGATCGTTCCGATTGAAGTGAAGGCATCAGAGCATGTCCGCTCCCGCAGTCTGAAGCGGTATATGGAGGAGAACAAATCGTCCTGCGCGATCCGGATCTCCGCGAGGAATTTCGGATCGGAGAACGGGATCTTGTCCGTGCCGCTGTATGCGGTGTTCTGTATTTAAGAGGTGTGGATATGAGCGGTAAAAGTGACGGTATGAACTATGCGCCGAAGGGAAAACCAAAGCCGGTCGTCGGACCGGGCGAGTTTAAAATCGCGGCCATGCACCTGGATCACGGCCACATATACGGCATGTGCAACGGGCTCACATTTATCATCGGGACGGACGGATACATTGAGCTGCGCAAATATGTGAACGTGGCCACGCAGAAAACGGGCAACCATGTATTCCTGGTTAATAAGGACGGTGAGCAGCACTTTGAGGTCGACGGGAAGGTCGGCTATCCGTACTTCGGACAGCTTATCCTGGACTGCCTCAACCGCACCGAAACGGCAATGAGCCAGGACCACGCCTTCAAGGCGGCGGAGCTGTCCGTGAAGGCGGAGATGATGGCGAAAAATCTGACGTTGATGGTATAATAAATATCTAAAAGCCTGTGCGGAAGATACGGTGTCCGGGCAGCGGAAGTGCGAAAACCATATGGAAGAATTTTACATCGAAGATGATGGAATACGGCTGCATGCAAAGCTGGACAGACCGGAAGGAAAGGACAGATGTCCGCTGATGATCCTGATTCATGGATTTACAGGTCATATGGAGGAGCGGCACATTGTTGCGGTGCAGGAGGCTGTCAATTCCGTCGGTATCGCTGTTCTGCGTGTTGAAATGTACGGCCACGGGAAGAGCGGCGGAGAATTCCGGAATCACACACTGTACAAATGGGTCGGAAATGCCCTTGCGGTGGTGAAGTATGCAAGAAATCTGGACTTTGCGACGGATCTTTATCTCTGCGGACATTCGCAGGGCGGACTGCTGACCATGCTGATTGCCGGCATGTGCCCGGATGATCTCAAGGCGGTGCTTCCGCTCTCACCGGCATGGATGATACCGGATCTTGCCCGAAGCGGGGAAGTTCTGGGAGCCACCTTTGATCCTGCGCACATACCGGATGAGCTGAGGCGAGGAGACGTGATTCTTGACGGCAATTATGCGAGAGTGGCCCAGACGATACACGTTGAGGATGAAATCCGCCGCTATCATGGTCCTGTGCTGATCGTGCAGGGGGACAGGGATGAAGCTGTTCCGTATGAGTATGCCGTCAGAGCGGCACAGCTTTACGACAACGCGAAGCTGGTGACGATTCCGGGTGATGATCACTGCTACACGTATCATCTTCCGATGGTAACGAAGGCGGTCACGGACTTTCTGCGGGAACACAGTTGAGAAGGAATGGAGAATCCCTGATGAAAATTTATGTAAACGTCAGTGCGGAATGCGATGGAAACGGATCGAAGGAGATGCCGTTCCGGCGCATCAGCGACGCGGCAAAGGCTGCAGTTCCGGGCGATGAGGTCCTTGTCGCCCCGGGCACGTATCGCGAGAATGTTGAACCGGTCCATGCAGGCACGGAAGATGCCCGCATCACGTACCGGAGTATAAAGCCTCTGGGCGCAAAAATCACCGGCGCGGAAGAGGTGAAGGACTGGGAGCCTTATACAGGAGATGTCTGGGTTACCCGCATTCCGAACGGCGTATTCGGCGAATACAATCCTTACACCACGTACGTCTTCGGTGACTGGTATTTTGCAAAGCGTGACAAGCACACCGGCTGTGTATGGCTGAACGATCAGGCACTCTATGAGGTATCCTCGCTTGAGGCGTGCATCAGAGGAGAGATCTATGAGTGCTCGTGGAATCCGGAAGCTTCAAAACGCAAATGGTTCACGGAGCAGGACATAGAGAAGAATGAGACTGTTATTTACGCCAATTTCCAGGGCGCAGATCCTGTAAAGGAGAACGTCGAGATTACCGTCCGACGCGAGTGTTTTATGCCGCAGAAAAACGGCATCGGCTATATCACTGTAAGCGGCTTTGATATCAATAAAGCGGCGACGACCTGGGCGCCGCCGGCTGCTTATCAGGACGGTATGATCGGCCCGCACTGGTCAAAGGGATGGATCATTGAGGACTGCGAGATCTGGGGCAGCAAGTGCGCCGGCATATCCCTGGGAAAGTACTATGATGCGGACAATGATAACTTCTTCACGGTTCATCATGTGAAGAGCCCGACGCAGATGGAGCGCGATGCGGTCTGCCGCGGACAGTATCACGGCTGGCTGAAGGAGAAAGTCGGAAGCCATATCATCCGCCGAAACAACATCCACGATTGTGAGCAGGGCGGCATCATCGGGCGTATGGGCGGCGTCTTCAGTATCATCGAGGACAATCATATTCACCATATCAACAATATGATGGAGCTTGGCGGCGCGGAAATCGCCGGCATCAAGATGCATGCTGCCATCGATGTCATCATGCGGCGGAACCATATCCATCACTGCACGATGGGGATCTGGACAGATTGGGAAGCACAGGGGACAAGGATTACGCAGAATCTGCTGCATGATAATCAGCGTCCGGCATTTGCCAGGGCTCTGACGGGTGGTATGTGCAGTCAGGATATCTTTGTGGAAGTCGGACACGGCCCGACTCTGATTGACAACAACATCCTTCTCTCGGATGTGTCGCTTCGTATCGCCACGGAAGGTGTCGCGATGGTGCACAACCTTATCTGTGGCGCGCTGACCTGTGTCGGTGAAGGAACCGAATGGCGTTATACGCCGTATCATATGCCGCACTGCACCGAGGTTCAGGGCTTTATGACCATTCTGCACGGTGACGACCGCTTCTACAACAACATCTTCGTCCAGAAATATTCCCCGGAGCCGTTCATACTTCGCAGTGATTCGGATCCGGACAAGGTTCAGACTGACAACCGTGAAGTTGGAACGCATGTCTGGGATGAGTATCCGACTTATGATGAGTGGATTGCCCAGTTTGACATGGAGCAGGAGATTCCGAACATGGCCAGGCTCGAGTCTGCCCATTTCGGCCATCTGCCGGTATGGTGCAGCGGCAATGCTTATTTTAACGGCGCAAAGGCCTGGAAGAAGGAAAAGCACAATCTCGTCGATGATAATCACAGTGTAAAGGTCCGGCTTGTGGAAACGGACGGCCGCTACATGCTCGATACGAATCTTTACGAGTATCTTGGCGGCTTTCGCGCTGACATGATCGATACCGCCACTCTTGGCAAGGCGTTTGAACCGACGCAGGCTTTCGAGAATCCGGACGGTACTCCGATCACTTTCAATTATGACTATTTTGGAGATCATCGCGGGATACACGTCATTCCCGGACCGTTTGCAGATGCTGAAGATGCTAAGAAGCAGCTGCTTAGTGCTCTGTCTTGCTCTGTATGAATTCTTTCGGCGAACACCCTTCTTTTTTCTTGAATACTTTTGAAAAGTAAAAGGCGGATTCAAAGCCAAGCGCTTCGGCGGCTTCGTAGATTTTCACATCTCCGGAGAGCAGAAGCTGCTTGGCTTTTTCGATGCGCTGTGTCGTCACATAATCGGAGAAACCCACGCCGGTCTGCTGTTTGAAGAGAACGGAAAAGTAGGAGGCGGAGAGGCCGAACTGCTCGGCGACCTCGCTGAGAGTAAGTTTGTCTGCGATATGACTGTCGATATAATCCTGCACATCTTTTATCAGGCGGTCCTTTCCGGCGTTTCGGTTGGATTCTGCCAGACGGCTGTAGCGCAGCACGGGCTGGAGGTCGTCAGCCTGAGAGCAGGCCTTGCGGGCCTCGTCAAAAGAGTCCGGGATATTCATGCAGTCATTTACCGCGGTTCCGATTCCGAAGTTGATGGAGGCGCTGAAGTAGTTGTGGATCATGTCATGTGCGGTGGACAGGGC
>OMUP01000013.1 GCA_900314255.1 uncultured Lachnospiraceae bacterium
AAAGAGCCGATTGATATCGCGCAGGAGGCGGAAGAGCTCTCGGATGAAGACCTGGCGAAGCTCCCGGAGATGCTCACGGACGATGAGATGGCTTCTCTTATGGAGGAGTCGGAAGACGATGAGCGGATCCGGATCGCGCACATGCTGGACAACCGCAGACTCCTGCTGGCTTTCCACTACATGCAGAAGGATGATATCGTAGATATCCTCGGGGATTTTCCGACCGGACGGCAGAAGGAAGTCATCAACCTCATGAAGACGGATGACCGGAGGATCATCACAGATCTTCTGAAATATCCGGAGGACTCGGCCGGCGGTATCATGACGACTGGCTATCTGGTTCTGAAAGAAGAGCGCACGGTCGAACAGGGGCTGGAGCGGATCCGCGAGGTGGGACCGAAGACCGAGTATATCGACACGATCTATATCATCGACGCACATCGCAAGGTGGTCGGGCAGATCGGACTCAGGGATCTGCTCTCCTCGCCCAGAAGCACATTTATCAAGAATATCATGGACCGGCATGTGATTTCCGTAACGCCGGAGACCGACCAGGAGGAGGCGGCCAGACTGGTATCCCGCTATGACCTGAAGGCCCTGCCGGTCGTGAGCCGCGGCCAGATGCTCGGCATTATCACCCTCGATGATATCATCGACGTCATCGTCGACGAGGCGGACGAAGATATCCTGCAGATGGGCGGTGTTAACAAAGAGGAATCGCTTGACACCCCGATGTGGGAGTCGGTGAAGCTGCGGCTGCCGTGGCTGCTGATCAACCTGCTGACGGCTTTTCTGGCGTCCGCAGTTGTCAAAGCTTTCGAGAACACCATCTCCCAGGTTGTCGCACTTTCGGCCATCATGACAATCATCAGCGGCATGGGCGGAAACGCCGGCACGCAGACGATGTCCATTGTCGTGCGGCATCTGTCAAAGGAGGACATCGACTGGAAGACTTTCTGGCATGACCTCGGGAAGGAACTGATGGTCGGCCTGATTGACGGCGCCGTCAACGGCGCGATCACCGGCCTCGTTGTTCTGGTCATGTACCACAACGTCTTCCTCTTCCCGATTGTGCTGATGTCGATGATCGGAAACCTGCTGATCGCGGGACTTTTCGGACTTCTCGTGCCGGTACTGATCCAGAAATGCCACGCAGATCCGGCGATCGCCAGCTCGATTTTCCTGACGACCGCGACGGACTGCCTTGGCTTCTTTATCTTCCTGGGGCTCGCCCAGATTTTCATGCCGCTGCTGCTGTAAGCAGCGGCATTTTCAGGCTTTCAGCCAGAAATCCACACATTCATCCAGCCAGCCTTCCACCTCAAGTCCGATTCCGAGGCCGAAGGAGTGGCCGCCCTTGCGGCCGATGCGCGTAATGTGCGGGACATTTAATTCAGAGAGCTTTTTGTCCAGTGCTTTTGTGTTTACGACCGGCACGACCGGGTCATCTTCATTTGCCACGAGGTACGTTTTCGGATAGGTTTCATCGATGAAATCGATGAGTTCGTAGGGAGCGGTGGAAGCGGCGTCGACGAGCGGACCGCCCACGCGGCGCAGGAATGCGGCAGCAGAGGCTTTTCTGGCCGAGCCTTCAGGCGCGCTTTCGTATGCGGCAAGAGATGCTTTGTTGCTCACGACGGTGTAGCCCAGGGCGATGAGCTCCGGCCTGGCTACATCGGCGCCCGCCCAGTGCTGCAGGCCGCCGGCCCCGTTCGGGATGTCGGCCGGCGCGCTGTTCCAGCCGAAATTCAGACTTCCGGCTTCCGACGCGATCACCGCGCCCGCCGAGAAGCCCGCCAGCATGTAGTGCCCCGGCAGGACGTGGAAACTGTCCGCGTTTTCATCGATGTAGCGGATCGCGCGGTACATGTCTTCCAGCGGCTTTGGCATCAGCGGCTCCTGCTTCACCCGGTAGTACAGGACAAATGCCGGAATCCCCTTTTTATTCAGCGCGGCGGCGATCGCCTCGCCCTCGACAAATCCCCACTGGCGGTTGAATCCGCCGCCCGGAATCACAAGAGCGTACGGCTTTGGCCCGTCTTCGCCGGCCGTCTGCGCCGGGAAGTAAAGCAGCTTCACCCGGGCCAGATCCCAGTTTGCAAGCCGCTCTTCTTCACTATAAATATCTTTGACAAATGTCGCCCCGCGCTTCCCGTCGGACGCGGCCAGCTCCTCCATGCGGTGCAGCCCCGGCACAAATCCGACCGTATTGAACCCGAACTCCGACAGCTTTGCATAGCAGCGGTCCGGCGTCATGTCGGTGAAAATGTAGTCTGCAAATGCGCCGTATGCGCCTGAGCGGATCAGGTCGGCGATAGTCATGTCTGGTTTGATTTCGGTATACTCCATCACAACACCTCCTCGGAAAACACAATTTATGTTAGAATCATGATAATACGAACTGGCTCTGACTGCACGGAAAACAGGCCGGAATACATTTCTGAGAAGGAGCATTGCGCCTTTCAGCTGTCAGGCGAAAGGATGGATGAGGATGAGAGAGAACAGAATATGGAAAAGGAGAGCTGCCGCGGCGCTTGCGGCAGCTGTTAGTGCCGCACTTCTGACCGGCTGCGGCGCTGCTTCGCCAGACACAGGAACAGCAGGAACGATGTCCGCGTCCGCAGAGTCAGAGTCACAAAGCAGTCAGGAAACAACAGCGGCGGCAGCGGCACAAAACGCTGCGCCCAAAGTAGTCACGCCGGCTTATACAAAGGATCTTGCGCCGCTTGCACACGGCGACACGTCGCAGATCGCGCAGACGATCGTATACGGGAGCGGCGGCGCGTACGATGACACGGACTTCAGCGTCCCGGACGGGTATGGAACAGAAAGAGACGATGTGACGTACGGCGATTATATCGCAGACCTGACGTATTATTCGCAGGCAGCCGGCATGGAGAAGACGTTTAATATCGTACTTCCGGCCGGATACGACGAGAGTCAGAGCTACCCGGTTCTCTATCTGCTGCACGGATACGGCGGCGATCCGAACGAGTGGAACGCGGCGAGAATCGTCTGCGGCAATCTGCAGGCGGCCGGCCAGATGCCGCCCTGCATCATCGTACAGCCGGATGAGTGGACTTCCCAGAATTCAAAGGACGGCGCGGGATTTTCGGATTGGATTTCAGCATTTGCCGCGTTTTCAGACGACCTGACGGGCAGTCTCATGCCGTATATCGAGGAGAATTATGCTGCGGCAACAGGCAAGGAAAACACGGCGGTCCTCGGACTTTCCATGGGCGGCTGGCAGGCGCTTTCGATTGCGTTTCACAATCCGGGACTTTTCGGCTACGTCGGAGCTCTGGCGCCGATGGTCGGCGCACTGGACACCAGCATCACGCGCCAGTTCATGAGTTCGGACCTGAGCAAGCTTGACATGGAAGATCCGGACGACATTCCGTACTACATCATGCAGAATTATGGCACCGAGGAGCCGTGGGACAAGGAAGCGACGGACGAATACCGCAAGAGTATGACGGAAAACGGCATTCCGAACGCATTTTACATCATTGAAGGCACCGGCCATGACGGCAACACGTGGGTCCCGGGTCTTTATAATTTTGCCGGAAGAATCTTCCGGAACTGAAAAGGACATGACAAATGGTTCAGAAAAGCACAAAAGAACGGAAATGGTGGGCACAGTTTGACTGCCTGGAGCTCGGCAGCGGATGGGACGAGAAGGACATCCGCAAGCCGCAGATTCTGATCGAGGATGTGTATGGTGACTCGCATCCCGGCAGCACGCATCTGAACAAGCTCTCTGAGCAGGCAAAATACGGCGTCTTCGAGTCGGGCGGCTATCCGGCGCAGTATCACATCACCGACGTCTGCGACGGCTGCGCGCAGGGGCACGACGGCATGAACGTGGTACTGGCTTCGCGCGAGGCCATCGCCAACATGGTCGAGGTTCACGCCTCGGCGGTCCCGTGGGACGGCATGATCTTGTCCTCAAGCTGTGACAAATCCATTCCGGCGCACCTCAAGGCGATCGCGCGCATGAATATCCCGGCGATCTTTATGCCGGGCGGCAGCATGCGGCCGGGGCCGGACATGACGACGAGCCTTGTGGCCGGCGATATTTCCCTGCGGGAAAAGCGCAAAGACGCGATCACACCGGACGAAATCCGGGATTACAAGCTGACGGGCTGCCCTTCCTGCGGAGCGTGTCAGTTCCTCGGCACGGCCAGCACGATGCAGTGTATCGCGGAGGCACTCGGCCTGGCACTGCCGGGAAGCGCCCTGGCGCCAGCGACAATGCAGGACATTCTCTGGTACGCCAGAAAGGCGGGCCGGCAGATCATGAAGCTGGCCGAGGCGGGCATCACGCCGGACAAAATCCTCACGCCGGCGGCATTCCGCAATGCCATCATCGTGCACAGCGCGATCGGCGGCTCGACGAACGCGATGATTCATCTGCCCAGTATCGCCCGTGAGATCGGGTACGATCTGCCGATGGAGCTGTTCGACGAGATCAATCACAAGGTTCCGCACATCGGCAACATGTATCCGAGCGGTCAGTATCCGACAGAGTGCTTCTGGTTCGCCGGCGGCATTCCGATGGTGGAAGAATACCTGAAGGACATGCTGGACCTGGACGTGATGACCGTCACGGGCAAGACGCTCGGCGAGAATCTCGAGGACATTAAAGCCGATCATTTTTACGAGAGAAACCTCGGATTTCTGCACAACTACGGCCTGACGCGCGATCAGGTGATCGTGCCGCCGGACAAGGTGACGGAGATCGGCAGTGTCGCGGTGTTGAAAGGCAACATTGCGCCGGAAGGTGCGGTTATCAAGTACTCCGCCTGCCGGAAAGAGCAGCGCAGGGCCACGGGCGTGGCGCGCGTCTTTAACCGCGAGGAAGACGCCTACGAGGCGGTCGTGAATCACAAAATCCATCCGGGCGACATCATCATCATCCGGTTCGAAGGCCCCAGAGGCAGCGGCATGCCGGAAATGCTCATGACGACGGAGGCGATTGTGTGCGACGAGGAGCTCAACGGCACGGTGGCGCTGATCACCGACGGCCGCTTCTCCGGCGCAACGCGCGGCGCCGCCATCGGCCACGTCTCCCCGGAGGCGGCAGGCGGCGGGCCGATCGCATTTGTCGAAGAGGGCGACCTGATTACCTATGATGTGGAGGACCGGTCTGTCAACCTGACGGGAATTCACGGAAAGCCGGTAAGCCCGGCGGAAGCTGACGCTGAGCTCGCAAGACGCGCAAAGGCAGGCATTCCGCCGCGCCCGAAGCGCCGCGGCTTTTACAAACTGTACACGGATCATGCGCTGTCAGCCATGAAGGGCGGCGGGCTCGCGTAAGGAGGGAAACATGAACGCAAACTATATCACGCCGTCTGTCACGATTTTCAGCGATGACATGAGTCTTGATCTGGAGAGTCAGGGGCGGCTTTTCGATCATCTGATCTCGGGCGGTGTCGACGGCATTCTGGTAAATGGCAGCATCGGCGAATTTTTCGCGATGCCGCTGGAGCAGAGAAAGCAGCTGGCGGATTTCGCCATCAAAAAGGTCGATCACCGCGTGCGGCTTTTTGTCGGGACGATGGACATGGTGTATGACAACATTGTTCCATTTTCCAACGAGGTCCTGGCGGCGGGCGCCGATGCGGTGATGATCATTTCGCCGTATTATTTCTGGTTCAAAGACGATCAGCTTTTTGACTACTACGACGGCCTGATCGGCAAAATCAACGGCCCGGTCTATCTGTACAACTTCCCGGACAGAACCGGCTACAGCCTGAGCCCGGCGCTTGTGCGGCGCCTCGCTGACAAATATCCGAATCTGCGCGGCATCAAGGACACGATCAGCGGTGTGGACCACACGCGCGATCTGGTGAAGACGGTGAAGTCCGCGCATCCGTATTTTGAGGTGTATTCCGGGTTTGACGACAACGCCGCGCACAATGTCCTGAACGGGGGCGACGGGATCATCGGCGGCCTCAGCAACATCATCCCGGAGCTCTGCAGCAAGTGGATCGCCGCGATGCGCGCTGACGATGCGAAGGGAATCGCGGACGGTCAGAAGATGATCAACCGGATGTTCGACATTTATTCGGTCGCGCCGGTCTTCATTCCGACAATCAAGGAGGCCGTGCGCCTGCGCGGCGTCGTGAGCAGCAGCATCTGCACGAAACCGATGCCTGTCATTTCGCAGCAGCAGGACGAACAGATCCGCACGATTCTGCGCCGGGAAGGAATCGATGTCTGAACCGTACTATGTGTATCTTCTGCGCTGTCACGACGGGACGCTGTACTGCGGCAGCACGAATAATCTTGAGCACCGCGTGAAGGCGCACAACAGCGGGAAAGGCGCGAAGTACACGAAGGCGCGCCGCCCGGTGTGCCTTGTCTATTCGGAAGAGCTGTCCTCGAAATCCGAGGCACTGCGGCGGGAGGCGGCGGTCAAAAAGCTGACCAGACAGCAGAAACTGGCACTGATTAAAAGCGCCGGGAACCCTCGCGGAAAGGAGGAGACGGCATGAGTCTGTATGCAATCGGCGATCTGCATCTGCATTACGGGACGGACAGATTTCCGGACCTGCAGAAGACGGATCCGGACTGGGTCGGCCACGAGGAAAAGGTGAAGAGAAACTGCGCGCGGCTCATCCGGCCGGAGGACACGCTTGTCCTTGTCGGAGACCACACGTGGGGAAAGAGTCCGGCTGAGCGCCGTCCGGATTTCGAGTTTATCGAGGCGCTTCCGGGACGCAAGATTCTGACGCGCGGCAACCACGATATGTTCTGGGAAGCCAAACGAACCGACGCCCTGCGGCAGCGGTATGAAGAAATGTACGGCGGAGATCTTGAATTCCTTCAGGGCTCTTTTGCGGTCTGGAACGACTATGCCCTGGTTGCCACCAAGGGCTACACCTACGAAGGACTCGACACGCCGGAGCACGCCGCAAAACTTGTGCGCCGCGAGCTCGTCCGCCTGAAGGCAGGGCTTGACGAGGCGAAAGCGGCCGGCTTTGACAAGATCATCGTTTTTCTGCATTATCCGCCGACCAATATCCTCGAGCGCGAGAGCGGCTTCACACAGATGGCTGAAGACTATGGCGTCAGCCAGGTTGTCTACGCGCACTGCCACGGCCGCGCAAGATTTCATGACAGCATCCGCGGAATGTTCCACGGTGTGCGCTACAGCCTCGTCTCCGGCGACAGCCTCGACTGGTGCCCGAAGAAAATTGTGGATGGGTGAGTTTGGTCGGGGCCGGTGTTTACTGGAAGTTACGGGTCTGCCGGGAGCGAGCTGGCCTGCCGTCATCGGAAAGCAAGCCAGGCGGCGATCCCGATGCATAGCAGGGGTTATGGGCTGGCCGGCCATCAACGGAAATCAAGTTTGTGGCAATTCCGATGATGATTTACCCCGTCTCCAGGCCTTTCCGTCATCGGAATCAGGAAAATCGTCTGTATAGATGCGCTTCTTCCCGAATCCGAGCTGAAAACGACACCGGAAACTCACTTTTTCTTAATTTTGCTGACCAGCAGCCCTGGCCTGAGGCAAAACGATCAGCAAAAACAAGCTCGCTTGCATTTTTCGCTGACAACGAATTGCCGGGGCGGCCGGCCGTCATCGGAAAGCAAGTCAGACGGCAATCCCGGTGCCTGTCGGGGCTTACGGGCAGCCCGGCCATCACCGGAAAGCAAGTTAAGCTTGTTTTCCGATGCGCTTTTCAAGCAAAATGAACTTTCCGGGTCAGCGGAAATGAGAAACAAGCTTGCTTCCGATGCGCCAACCGGGCTATTCAGGCCTAAAACGTCACCGGAAACAAGAGAAAACGAAATCCCGGTGCCTGCCCCGCTTGCTCCGGGGCAAAAATGTCACCGGAAATCATGAAACAGGCTGTTTTTGCTGCCCAGCCCAAAGTGCCCGGACCAAGTG
>OMUP01000149.1 GCA_900314255.1 uncultured Lachnospiraceae bacterium
ACTTGCTTTTTTCTGATTTCCGCTGACAGCAGCCTCCCGGCTAGCCCGATTCCGTCAGCAAAATAGCTTGTTTTCCTTCTTTCCGCTGACATCCGGCTCCCGGGCATCCCGCCCGATTACCTGGAATTTCCTTCTCCCCCTCCCCTCACATTTTCCATCATTTCTTTTTCGACCTGCAGAATATTGCGGGCGTTGTTGGCGAAGACGATGCCGGCGTTGGTCGGGACGAGGCGGTTGTGGGAGCGGCTGAAGAGCGGAGTGCCGATGAGGGACTCGACGGAGTGCAGGTAGCGGGAGAGAGCCGGCTGGGAGAGATAGAAGCGGTCGGCGGCCCGGGTGAGGCTGCCTTCTTCGGCAATGCCCAGAATATAGCGCATGACGTCGGTGTCAAAGCTGATATCCTGCGGACGTGCTGCAGGTGTTGTGCGCCCGCAGCCGCCTGGCTGCGGGAGTGAGTCCTGTCTGGGCGCGCTCTGCAGAAATGCGGTGAAGGCGTCCAGCTTCTCAGAGTGGACGGCGGTGTAGCGCGGATCGGAAAGGCGCTCCTTCATCAGCAGGCGGATGAGGAAGCACTCGGCAGGCGTGAGGGCGTGGCCTTTCGGAAAGCGGATATGAAGAAACTGATATACCGGCGGATCAAGCGGCCGGTATGCGACATCCTGCGACGGAAAGACGTGCGCCTGCGACACGAGGCCCACGCCGACGCCCTGCTGCATCAGAGAATCCAGCAGGAGCACATCGCCGGATTCAAATACGATCAGCGGCGAGATGCCGGCCTCGGCAAAAAGCCGGTCGGCGATCCGGCGGATGCTGTGGCTGGGACTCTGCAGAAGAAAAGCAGAGTCTTTCAGATCAGAGATGCGGATCTTTTCGGCAGAGGCAAGCGGGTGCGCCGAAGGCAGCGAGACCAGGATTTCCTCACGCGCAAAGACATAGTCTTCCACCTCATCCGAAGAATCGCCCGCGCCGATCGCGATGTCCACCTGCCCGCGGCGGACGGCCTCAGCCTGCGTGCTGGCGTACAGCTCCGTCAGCCCCAGCTTCACCGATGGAAAATGTCTGGAAAACCGGTTGTAAATCCGGCTGTAGAGCATGGCGCCGCGGTTCGGCGCTGTCGCGAGCCGGATGGTGGTCCGCTGCAGGCCGCTGACCATGCGGATGTTGCTCATCATGCGGTCCTGAATGTCAAGAATCTGCCGGGCGCTGTCAAGAACCCTGCGGCCCTGCGCTGTCGGTGTCAGGTGCCGTCCGTTTCGCGAAAACAGCGGCGCGCCGAGGCGCTGCTCGGATTCGGACAGGAATTTGCTGAGCGCGGGCTGGGATATCGAAAGCCTGGCGGCGGCCCCGGAAAGAGATCCCTGTTTTTCGATTGTTATCAGATAATACAGCTTTTTTGTCTTCATTGGTTTTTCGTAATGCAGAAAGAAAGTCCCGAGTTCTTTAGCCATCATACTATAACTTAACTGATATGAAAAGCATGAAAGTTTGTGGATGGTGAGAGCGCGGAAATTCTGTCATACTAAGGCCATAACAGTAAGTGTGAAGCGCGTATACAGAAAGGACAGATGAGAATCTGCTTCTTTTTCATGTGCTTTGAAAGGAGAAAGGCAAGATGAAAGTCGGATTTGTCGGACTTGGAATTATGGGCCGCCCGATGGCAGAGAATCTGCTGAAGGCGGGATATGAGCTGACCGTGTTCGGGCATCACGCGGATGTGAATCAGGAACTGGCTGATCACGGTGCGTATGTGGCCGGCAGCAATAAAGAAGTTGCAGAAAAGTCGGAAGTTGTCATTACGATGGTACAGAATTCGCCGCAGGTGCGCGACGCGGTGTTCGGCAAGGATGGTCTGGCAGAGGGGTTCAAGGCCGGCGAGTCGGTGCTGATCGACATGAGCTCGATTGACCCCGTGGAATCCAGAAAAATCGCGGCTGAGCTTGAGAAGATCGGCGTGGACATGATGGACTGCCCGGTTTCGGGCGGTGAGCCGAAGGCCATCGACGGGACGCTGTCGGTTATGTGCGGCGGAAAGAAAGAGACATTTGACCGCTACTATGATGTTTTGATGGCCATGGCAGGCTCGGCGGTTTACGTCGGGAGCATCGGCGCGGGCAATGTCGCGAAGCTGGCCAACCAGATGATCGTCGCATCGAACATCGGAATTGTGGCGGAAGCGCTGACATTTGCCAAGAAGGCGGGGACGGACCCGGAGCTGGTTTACAAGGCGATCCGCGGCGGACTGGCCGGGTCGACGGTGCTGGACGCGAAGGCGCCGATGATGCTTTCCGGAAACTACAAGCCGGGATTCCGGATTGACCTGCACATCAAGGATCTGACCAACGCGCTGAATGCGTCGCACGCCATCAACATGCCGGTTCCGATGACGGCGCACATGATGGAAGTGATGCAGGAGCTCAAGAATCACGACGAGGGCGGCTGCGATCATGATGACATCGTGCGGTATTACGAGCGGATGACCGGAACGTCGATTGCAAAGAAGGATGAATGATATGAATACAGACTACATCAAAGGCGTCATCGTGCCGATCATCACGGTGATCGACGAGAACGAGAAAATCGACGAGGCCGGGCAGAGACGGCAGGTCGACTATATCATCGACAACGGCCTGCAGGGCATTCTGGCCTTCGGATCGAACGGTGAGTTTTATCAGATCGAAGAAGATGAGATGGAGCGCGGCCTTTCGATCATGATCGATGAAGCGGCCGGCCGCGTGCCGGTGTACTTCGGAATCGGCGCGATCAACACGAAAAAGTGCATCCGCCTCGCGAAGATGGCGGCAAGCCACGGCGTTTCCGGCATTTCGGTGCTGCAGCCGATGTTCCTGAAGCCGACGGCCGACGAACTGAAGGCACACTTCACGGCGATCGCCGAGGCAGTTCCGGACACGCCGGTCCTGCTCTACAACAACCCGGGCCGCGTGGGGTACGGCCTTACGGCGGATCTGATCACAGAGCTCGCGCATACGGTTCCGAACATCGTGGGACTTAAAGACACGTCCGGCGACATCACGCTGACAGAGGAGTGCGTTCGGCGCAACCGCGACATTGGCTTCAAGGTGTTCGGCGGCAAGGACACGCTTCTGTACGCGTCCCTGTGCGTGGGTGCAGTCGGCGGCGTCTGCACGGCGGGCAACTTCATGCCGGAGCTGATCGGCGACATTTACAGAAAATTCACGGCAGGCGACCGTGAGGGGGCTCTGGAAGCACAGTTCCGGCTGAATCCGGTGCGCCTGGCGATGGACAAATCCTCCTTCCCGGTGGCGGCAAAGGATATGGCAGCAATCCGCGGAATGAACGTCGGAAAGCCATATCTTCCGTCGCTGCCAACGACAAATGAGAAAACGCTTCAGCTGTTCAGAGACATGATGAAGCAGGCGGGACTTATCTGAAGGGGTTCCTGCACAGCCGGCACCCGGGCAGGCTGCCCGGGCAGTGACTGTGATCAATACTTTATTTAACAGGGGGCGGCCGGAAAACCCGGCCGTAGATGACAAATGTTTCCATTCAATTATCCAGACAAGATCCGTTTTACAAAGGCAGTGTATTACAATTTCCGGCCGATTCCGCTGCCGAAACCATTCAAAGACAGCACGGGCGGTTTCGGAAAGTTCATTCCGGAGCAGGGGTATCTGGAGCTTTCCGACGACAGCGGCATGACGGCGCACTACACGGTCACGAGAGCATTTGTCAGGAATACGCTGCCGAAGCTCCTCGACGGAAAGAGCCGCAGTTTCAACGAGTGGCGGAAGATGCTGTACTGGCAGATCCGCAATTCGGGTTTTCAGTCGGAGAAGGCCGTGGATGTGGGCACGGTCGACATTCTGATGCTGGACATTCTGGCGCAGAGAGCCGGGCAGCCGCTGCACAGATTCCTCGGGGCCGACAAGGACTGGGCGGCCGCGTACAAGGGCGGCGGTTCGCTTCTGCTGTCCGACGAGGAACTTGTTGAGGACATGGAGCGCTACGTCTCGGAAGGCTTCACGACCGTGAAGTTCAAAATCGGGTCTGATGACGGGACGAACATGGAGCGCGACCTGCGGCGCATTGAGAAGGTCCGCAGCGCTCTCGGAGACAAGATCGGCATCGCGGTCGATGCGAACCAGCGATGGAGCGTCGAAGAGGCGGCCCGGTTTGCAAAGCTCGCAGAGCCCTACAACCTCGCGTGGCTTGAGGAGCCGATTCACTCGGCCGACTTCAACGGCATCAAACGCCTCAAGGAAATGGGCGTGAAGCAGAAGCTGGCGTTCGGCGAGTCGATGCGCATTTCTTATATGTACGAGATCTACCTCGAAAAAGGGGCAGATATTTTACAACCCTCCCTCGGGCGCATGACGCGGATTGACGACCTGATCGCCATCCGCGACATGGCCAGAAAAGCAGGAAAAGAGTTTCAGTCCGGCGGCCGCACGGCGTACAACGCCATCTTCGGCTGCCTGTACGGAGAGAACGAGCGGATCGAGTTCCACGCGCCGATCTCCGAGCCGGTTCACGAACTGATGCTGAATATCCCGGAATTCAAAAACGGCCGCTGCTATGTGCGCACGGACATCCCGGGCATTCCGGTCCGCATGAACCTGGAAAAGATCGAAGACATGGGGTGTCTTGAGTCGAGGACAATCTACCTTCCGCCGAAGGCCTGATCCTCATGACAAATGCGAACTTCTTACAGGGAAAACATTTCCCGGGGGATACATAAGAAAGGAAGAAAAAGAGATATGAAGACAAAGAGAATCCTGGCTGCGACAGCAGCCGCAATGCTTGGAGCCGCTTCTCTGGCAGGCTGCGGCTCAGGCAGCAATTCTGCGACAACGGGGGCTTCCACAAGCGCTGCGTCCGGCACAACAACGACGGCCGCAGCCACGACATCCGGCACAACGAAAGCCGCGTCTTCCGGCAGCGGAAGCGCAGCCCTGACATTTGACTGGTGGGGCAACCAGACCAGAAATGACCGCACCCAGAAGGCGATCGAGCTTTATCAGCAGCAGAATTCCGGCATCACTATCGACGGACAGTTCTCCCAGTGGGCGGACTACTGGCAGAAGCTCGCGACGGCTTCGGCAGGCGGCCAGCTCCCGGACCTGATGCAGATGGACTATCAGTACATCAATCAGTACACGAACGGCGATCTGCTTCTTGATCTCACTCCGTACATCGAAAACGGCACACTTGATACGTCCAAGTGGAATCAGGACATGATTCAGGCCGGCACAGTCGATGGCAAATTTGTCGCAGCATGCCTCGGCATCAACACCCCGGCTCTTGTGTACAACAAGGCTGTTACGGATCAGGCCGGTGTCACCATCAAGGATAACATGACGATTGATGAATTCATCGAAGTTTCCAAGACGATTACCGAGAAGACCGGCTACAAGGCAAACCTGATGTATGGCAGCTGCCACGAGCTTTTCAACTACTGGCTGCGTTCCGATGGCGCCATTCTCTTCCAGAATGACAAGATCGGTGCGACAGAAGAGCAGCTTACCAAGTATTTCAAGGTTTACGAGCAGGGGATCGATGAGGGCTGGCTGCTGGATCCGGGTGTATTTGCCGACATCAGCATCGGCTCTGTAGAGCAGGATCCGATGGTTTACGGCTCTTCGCCGGAGACCATGTCCTGGGAAGCTCTCTGCTGGTCCAACCAGTACACTGCATTCTGCAACACAGCCAAGGAAGGCCAGGATCTGCAGATGACAACATGGCCGAGCCCGGATCCGAAGAAGTCTGACTTCCTGAAGCCGAGCCAGTTCCTTTCCATCGCCAAGACGACAGCAAATCCGGATGAAGCCGTCAAGTTCCTGAACTACTTCATCAACAGCACGGACTGCAACGACATCCTTCTCGGCGAGAGAGGCGTTCCGGTCAACTCCGATGTAGCTGACAAAGTCAAGGGCCAGCTCACCGAAAACGACCAGAAGATCTATGATTTCGTTTACAACGTCGTTGAGCCGAACAGCTCGGTTATCAATCCTCCGTATCCGGATGGATTCTCCGAAGCTTCGAAGGTTCTCAACAACCTGCAGGAAGAGCTCTGCTACAAGCAGATCACTTCGGCGGATGCTGCTTCGCAGTTTGTCAGCCAGGGCAGCGCGGCACTTGCAGCAAAAGCTGCCGGGTGATTGACGACACATATGTGTGAAGAGAGAGGCTGCTGCTTCCGTGCTTTCGGGCACCAAAGCGGCAGCTTCTTTTTGTGGCTGAGGAGGGAAGGGACAGGAGGGCTAGAACTGTTGGCTGGCCGGAGCTGCTGGCGGGCCAGGGTGCTGGCGGGCCGGAGTCAACGAAAGCAGGTGAGAATTTAGAAATAGTTGCTCTCTTGGTTCTCGTGCGGGCGCCTGTCATCGGAAAACAAGTCAAGGGTCATTCCCGGTGCGCCCGTAGGCGGTATGGGCTGCCGCCAGTCACCGGCAAGCAAGTTTGTGGCTTTTCCGATGATTTTTTCAGCCCCTTTCGGGTGATTCTGTCATCGGGATCAAGAAAATAGCTTGTTTTGGTGACGCTTAACCTGACTTTCGGGTAAAAATAGCACCGGAAACTTGCTTTGACTCAATTATTGCTGACCAGCAGCCTGCCGCTCGGAAAAAGTGTCATCGGAAAACAAATCGAGCGGCATTTCCGGTGCGCCCGGGCCTTTTTCCAGGACCTGAAACGCAGCGCCAAAATCAAAGGAAGCAGGTAAAATTTGAAAAATTGTTGCTACCCCGTTGTCAGTTTCGTATGATCTAGGCAATGAACCGTGAAATCAGTCAGGAAGTAAAGGGAGGACGTGAAATATATGAAGAAAAGAAATGTGATTGATGCGCACATGCATCTTGTTCAGTACGTGGCGGGGATCGGCTCGGAGGGCGAGCTGCGGTGGCTCGGCGGTGGAAAGGCGCAGTATGCGGACGGGAGAGTGTTTCAGCTGCTGCCGGAAGAGTTCGCCAAGGGGAGTGTCACGCCGGAAGACGCACTTGCGGCTATGGACCGCTGCGGCGTGGAAAAGGCGGTCCTGCTTCAGGGCCACTACATGGGATTTCAGAATATTTACTCGCTGGATGCGCAGGACAAATATCCGGACCGCTTCCGCGCGGCGGTGTCCTTTGACCCCTGGAGCCGCGACTGCGCAAAAATCCGCGAGTACCTGATTGAAAAGCGCGGCGCCGGCATCGTCAAGTACGAGGTCAGTACCGGATCCGGCCTGATGTGCAACCATCCGACCTTTGACCTTTACGGCGATGTGATGCGCGCCGAGTACAATTACTGCGACGAGCACGGCCTCGTCTGTGTCCTCGACATTGGCAAATGCGGTGCCGAAAGCTGGCAGCCGGAGGCTGTGCGGAACGCGGCACTCGCGCATCCGGGCATGAAGTTTGTCGTTTGTCATCTTCTTGCGCCATCGCAGAAGACGGCGGAAACGGCGCTTGAAAAGCTGCAGCTTCTGGCGCTGCCGAATGTGTGGCACGACCTCGCGGCGCTTCCGCACAACATGGCGCCGGACGCATTTCCGTATCCGAAGACAACCGCGCTGATCCGGAAAGCGGCGGACATCGTCGGAGCAGATCACATTCTGTTTGGTTCGGACTTCCCGTCTACGCTCAAAGGCGACAGCTACGAGCATCTGATTGATTATCTGCGCGGCTGCGCGGAATTCTCAGAAGACGAGAAGGAAGCAATCCTGTACCAGAATGCGCAGACTGTGTATTTCGGCGGCTGAACGGACTTTGACGGGGTGAAGGTGTGAAAGGGCTTGGCACAATTGTAAATGTCCTGCTGGTTGTCGTCGGCGGTGTAATCGGAGAACTTCTGAATCTCGAACGGTTCATTGAACGGTTCGGCAGCTGGCTGAAGCGCAAAACGGGAAGCGCGAAGGATCCGCAGTTTGTCGATGCATTTGTCAGCGCTTCGATCACGCTGTGCGTCGGCGCGATGGCGGTCATCGGGTCGATCCAGGACGGGATTTACGGGGACCATTCAATTTTGTTCGCAAAGGCGGTCATGGATATGATCACAGTGATGGTGATGGCTGCGACGATGGGCAGGGGCTGCACTTTTTCGGCGATCCCGATTGCTCTTGTTCAGGGAGCCATGACGCTTCTTGCGGCGGTCCTCAGCCCGATGATCTCGTACAGTGTGCTGAACAACCTTTCCTACGTCGGCTCCATTCTGATCTTCTGCATCGGTATCAATCTGATGTTTGACCGTCATATCCGCGTGGCGAACCTGCTGCCAGCGCTCGCTGTGGCGGTGATGTGGAGGTGAACGACGCAGAGGGGCTTTACAACCATTTCCCATCCCGGATGGCCTTCTGATAGGTTCTCGGGGAGACGCCGACGTGCCGGTTGAAGGTGCGCGAAAAGTTTGCATAATTGTTGAATCCGGACTGGAAGCACGCGTCACTGGGCGCTGCGCCAGCCTGGATTTTTTGCCTGGCAAGTGCCAGTCTTTTTTCGATGATATACTGGCCGATCGAGCCGCCCGTGAATTCGTGAAATACGCGGCACAGGTAGTATTTATTCATGTGAATCGCATTTTCGATATCATCAAGACTTAAAGGTTCCGTAAGATGCGCATTGATATACTGGAAAGTGTCGATCAGAAACTGCGGCATGCTATCAGGCCACGTATCTGTAGTCTGATAGTCAGCCGGACGGTGCAGGACAGCTTTGTAGAGCAAAATGAGGACCTGCGCAACATATGCGTCCCGCAGCAGAAGATTTTCAAAATCAGCCGGTTTCTGCAGCGTTTCACTGATCTGCAGCATCAGGTGATGTATCTCCTGAAAAGCTTCCGCGGAAGGGTGAACAACATTGATCTTCTGGTTGTCTTCCGTGAAAAATGTGTGACACAGCTTCTCATAATCATCTTCGCGGCCGGGGAGAGTGTAGTCCTCCCGGATGTTCAGTACGTCCCGGATATAGGGCGTGTCATCGTTCTGGTAACCGCGGTGAAAGACGTAGGGAGGGATCAGGATGACATCACCCGGGTGCATCAGAATAGAATCGCTTTCATAGAACAGACTGACATTTCCATTTACGAGTGGCAGGATTTCATATCCGTTGTGGGAGTGAAAGGTGAAATAATGCGGAAGAAGCTCTGTCTTACATAAGCAGGTGACAGGCTCCTGAATGATTTCATAATAGATGTCCTTAACCATTGATTCTCCTTTTGACAAAAATATCACACGATCATAGCTTTCATCTTATCATTTTTGTGCAAATTCCCCTAAAAGTCAATAAACGCAATGAAAATGAAAAATCCATATGAAGAATTCGTAAAAAGAATGATGTATAGTTAATGCATAAGAAAAGCGTGAGAGCCATAAAAGCCAATAGATTATAATGCAATATTCTTGAGGCTGCTTTGGCGGAATAAATAGATTTATTTCAGCGAAAACGCGCAAAACAGTGAAATGCCAGGGACTGTTTTGCCTTTTTGTGGGGGATTTAAAGCTTATTTATTCACAGGGGGAAGTGCTTTCTCAGCTCTGTTAACGATTAAAAAGAAATTATACCAGCTCCATAAATGTATAATTATGCATACTAATGTATAAAAATACATTTACGGATCTTAGCTTTTATTTTTTTGCCTTTTTGAAGCATTTGCCAATACTAATTTTTTAAGTCATATGAGCAGCTGTCTTGCAGGAGGGACAGCTCCCAGGAACAGGAGGGAACATGAAACAAAAAACGGATGCAGCGGTAAAAGCTGCGGTTCGGCACAGTACCTGGAAACAGATTAAAAAGCGCAAATGGCTGTACATCATGATGATTCCTGTACTGGCCTATTTTGTTGTGTTCCGGTATGCACCGATCAGCGGCATTCTTATTGCGTTCAAAAACTACAACGTCTTCAAGGGAATCTGGGCGAGCCCGTGGTGCGGACTGGACACATTCCGAAAGATCTTCGCAAATAAGAATTTCTGGAATGCCGTCCGGAACACACTTACGCTGAATCTTTTGAACCTGGCGGTAAGTTTCCCGATTACGATCATCATTTCGCTGATGCTGAATGAAGTTCTGAACCTGAGGTTCAAGAAGCTCACACAGTCGATTCTGTATCTGCCGCACTTCATTTCGTGGGTTGTTGTTGCCGGTATCGCAACAAACCTTTTCACGCAGCAGGGCGGTACGATCAACAACATTCTGAATGCCATGGGACATGATAGTGTTCCGTTCCTTTCCGACAACGGATGGTGGATTTTCACCTACATCGTCTGCAATGTCTGGAAGGAAGTCGGATGGGGAACCATCATCTATCTGGCGGCTCTGACGGGAGTTGATGAAACACTGTATGAGGCGGCATATCTCGACGGTGCCACCAAGTTCCAGCGGCTGATTTACATCACGCTGCCGTCGATCAAACCGGTCATCGTGACGATGCTGATTCTTTCCATTTCCAGCATGATGTCCATCGGACTGGATGCACCGCTGTTGTTAGGAAACAGCAAGGTCCAGGATGTATCGAACGTAATCAGTACATACACCTATCAGTTAGGTATCCAGCAGGCCCAGTACTCTGAATCCACTGCAATCGGTCTCTTCCAGTCCGTCATCAACATCATCATTCTGCTGGCGGCAGACCGGATTGCCAAGGCTATGGGCGAACACGGAATTATCTGAGGAGGTGCGCATATGGCAAAGCAGAAAGAACAGAAGCTTCATAAAATCAGAAAAGTGACGGTCGGAACCGTAGTCAATTACACACTGATCACGCTGATTGCATTGATCTGCCTGTATCCGTTTCTGAATGTGCTCGCGTATTCATTCAGCGGTTATAATGCGGTCCTTTCCAACAAGGTTACATTCTTCCCGATCGATTTTACGGCGGCAGCTTATAAGGAAATCCTCGGAAAGGAATCCATCTGGCAGTCGATGCGCACGACGATTTTTGTAACACTCGTCGGCACGGCGCTGAGCCTGGTGCTCACGACGGTCGCGGCGTATGTTCTGTCCAGACCGAATCTGCCGGGCAAGAGAATAATGTCTGCTTTCATGCTGTTCACGATGTATGTGACCGGCGGCATGATCCCGACATTCCTTGTCGTCAAAGGGGTCGGCCTTTATGATTCTCTGGCATCGCTGTTCCTGCCGGTGGCGGTCAGTGTTTACAACTTCATTGTCATGAGAACATTTATCATGGGACTTCCGCTCGATCTGGAAGAAGCAGCCAAGATTGACGGCGCATCGGAGCTGCAGATTCTGATAAAGATCATCATTCCGCTGTCGCTTCCGATCATTGCAACCATCGGACTTTTCTACGCGGTCAATTACTGGAACGATTACTTCAATGCTCTGATTTACATCATCACACCGGAGAAATTTACGCTGCAGCTCAGACTCAGAAATCTCTTGTTTGCCGGTGAGCTGAACAGCGCAGGCGCCAATGCCGAAGGTATCGGCACACAGGTTATGACGCAGTCTCTGAAGATGGCAACCGTTGTTGTATCCACCGTTCCGATCCTGCTCGTATATCCGTGGCTGCAGAAGTACTTCGTAAAAGGCATCATGGCCGGATCTGTAAAGGGCTGATTCATTCGATTATTGTGACAAATGCAAATAATAACAAAGAGTAACGTGAGCTCTTAAAATAACAGGAGGAGAAAACATGAAAGCACGAAGAGTGGCATCACTGGCGATGGCCTCTGTGCTGGCGGGAACACTTCTTGCCGGCTGCGGAGGAAGTACAGGAAATTCGACAAGTTCGGGATCGGCTGCGTCGGGCACGACGGGTACGGCATCTTCAGGAGGGACATCAAAGTATCAGACGACGTACGGCAGCAAGCAGTTTAACAATGTAACGCTGAAGGTTGAGCTCTTTGACCGCAGCAATGCGCCGTCCGGTTCGACAATAACAGATAACCGCTGGACCAAGTACTGCCAGGATGCGATGAAGAAAGTCGGCATCAACCTGGAATTCGTACCGGTTCCGAGATCAGATGAAGTTACGAAGATGCAGACCATGATGGCTTCCCAGACGGCTGCGGACATCATGCTCACTTACACATATTCCATGGCCGAGAGTTATTTTGACCAGGGCGGCACATGGGATCTGACCGATTTCATTGACGGAGAAGATCAGGCAAAGAACCTGAAGGCTTATCTGGGCGATGATGTGTTAAATATCGGCCGGAAGTCAGACAACAGGCTGTATGGTGTCGTGGCCAAAAGAGCGACGACAGCCGAGGATAACATCTATATCCGCAAGGACTGGCTGGATGATCTGGGGCTGGCTGTTCCGACGACTCCGGATGAACTGCTTGACGATGCACAGCAGTTTGTCCAGAAGAATCCGGGAAATGTTTCCAATCCGATCGGCCTGTGGCCGTGCATGACGCAGAGTCTGCGCATGGCATTCAGTCAGGTGCTGGATGACCCGGTCAAGAGTCAGGTGGCTTTTACAGAGGATGTTATCTGGGACTACTATGATCCGGGCATGAAGGAAATGTTCCGGTGGATGAATAAGGCGTACAATTCCGGGACGATGCATTCGGAGTACTACACGATGAAGGGTGTTGGTGCCAACTCGACCGGAGAGGATCAGTACAAGAGCTACATCGTGAACGGCCAGCTCGGATGCTTCGAGGATAACGTAAACTACGGAATCGATGTTCTCCGCGGCTCGCTTCTCAAGACTCTTCAGGAAAACATTCCGACCGCAGAACTCACTTCTGTTCCGGGACTTAAGAACGTAAACGACGGCAAAGTTCACACCATCGGCTATTCCAAGGGCGGTCTGATCTGCTTTGTTCCGAAGACAGCAAGCGAAGAGGTTGCCGAGGCAGCAGTTACCTATATGGACTGGATGTGCTCGAAGGAAGGCGGTTTCGTCATTTACCATGGTTATGAAGGCGAGCACTATGAGATGAAGGACGGCGTGCCGGCGGTCATTGATTCTCAGTACAATGCAACCGATAAGGACTGGATCCGCACCGACCTTTTCATCACCGGCAACCAGGGATATTTCGATTCTGAAGAAGAATTCAACAAGACAACAGCGACCGAACAGCCGCAGTATTCGGACCTGATCATCAAGAGCTATGAAGACTCTGAGGCCGGTGAGCAGTCGCACTACGGGACGTATACATCGCCGTCCACACCGGAGCTTATCACAGACCTGAACCTGGCAAAGCAGCAGTATGAGGTATCTACTGTAACATGTGCCGAGGCTGATTTCGACGCGACATGGCAGGAGTACATGGACACGCTGAAGAATACAGGAATGGACAAGATCATCAGCGAGAGAGAAGAGTACTACAAGAACGCCAAGTAAAGCATAAGCGCTTAGCTTTTATCCAGGGGACAGGCCCGCGCCCTCCTGTGCGGACTGTCCCCAATTATTATGAAACGGGAGAGGAACGGAAGGATAAAATGATCCGGGCAGCAATAGTCGGAACAGGTAATATTTCAAACGCACATATTCAGGGACTTCTGACGTTCCCTGACAGAGTGAAGATCGTGGCGCTCTGCGATATTTATCCGGAAAAAGCAGAGGCCATCAAAGAGAAGTACGGCCTGAAGGATGCTGTCGTATTTGACGATCACCAGAAGATGCTGGCTTCCGGCATTCAGATTGATCTCGTGCACGTCTGCACGCCGCCGTCCGCTCATGCGGAGATTGCCATCAACTCGATGAATGCGGGCAAGAACGTGCTCGTCGAAAAGCCGATGGCGCCGAGTCTGAGGCAGTGTGACGAGATGCTGGAGGCCGAAAAGCGCAATCATGTCACGATGGGCGTCATCGCGCAGAACCGTTTCCGCAACAGTATTTACAAGCTGAAGAAGACGCTTGACAGCGGGCTTGCCGGAAAGCTCAGAGTTGCGCACATTGATTCCCTCTGGTGGAGAGGCCTCTGCTACTACGATCTGTGGTGGCGCGGCACCTGGGAGAAAGAAGGCGGCGGCCCGACCCTTAATCACGCAGTTCACCATATTGACATGCTGAACTGGATTCAGGGTGAACTTCCGACCGAAGTCTGCGCCATGCTGGCAAATGTCATGCACAGCAATTCCGAGTGTGAGGATGTATCATTTGCCCTGTGCCGCTACAAGGACGGCTCGATTGCCGAAGTGACCAGTTCGGTTGTGCACCACGGCGAGGAGCAGGGACTGACGCTGCAGTGCGAGAAGGCAAAGATTTCCGCACCGTTCTCCTGTGTGGCAGAAGTGACGAAGCCGAACGGTTTCCCGGTCGAAGGACATAACAAGGAGCTTATGGATCAGATTACGGAATATTACAACAGTCTTCCGGATCTGAAGTATGAGGGTCACACCGGCGAAATCGACAATGTTCTGACGGCACTTGAAACCGGAACCCGCCCGATGATTACAGGTGTTGACGGACGCAAGACAGTGGAGCTTATCACGGCGATTTATAAGGCGGGATTCCAGAAGAAGACGGTGACGCTTCCAATCACCGAAGACGACGAGTATTATACGGAAGACGGAATTCAGAAAAATGCCATTCATTTCAACAAGAAGACGGCATTTG
>OMUP01000088.1 GCA_900314255.1 uncultured Lachnospiraceae bacterium
TTTGTTCAGCAGGCGACAAATCCTGATAATTCACATACTTATATTGGAAACTATCATAGTAATCATTATAAACATCATCAAATGTTTCCACGTTTCCATTAATTTTTCCAAATACATCATCAGTGACCATTACCAATTTTTTACCACTCTGTTCAAGGATTTCTACCTGCTGTGCTGTTAATTCATCTCTTTGTAATGGGGTCATAAAAACAACATTACCGTTTCCGTTTAATGCTTTTGCAGCATGTGTTGCCACATCTACCCATGCAGTTTCATCCTTGTTTGTTCCCATCATACGATTCTGCAAATCATCTACCAATGGAAGAAGTACATCATCTTTTTTACAAGATTTCAAAATGTTTTTCACAGTATCAGCATAAGCTGTTCTACCAACATTACTTCTTTCTCTATTTAACGCTTTGCGAATCTGCGCATTCATAGAAGTAATATTGTAATTGAACATAAAGTTCATTTCCTCGGCAACCTTTACCCCATTAATATATACAGATGGAATTTGTTCCTTTTCGCAGGTATAAACTTCTCCGTATTTCGTGGATTCTAACAATGTTAACTGATTAAATACAAGAAAACGATGTTTAGCATCTCCCATATCTTTATCAGAAATTCCTTGAATCGCAAAATCTGTACCAACCATGGCATCATCTGTAGCATCTTTGAATTCAGCATGGAGCGTCTGAATATCAAATCCTGATTTTAAAGCCATTTTAGTTTCCACATGATTAAACTTCGATTCGATAACAACTTTACATCCATGGCGAAACAATACAGCTAATGAATCTTTTAATCCTACACCAAATTTACCGATAAGTTTATCAGACCTTATTTTTTCATCATTTTCATTTTGAGTAAAATGGATATATTTAATTCCTCTACCATAATCTCTAATATGCCATGTATCTTTATCTTTATAAATATCAATAGTTTTCGTGTTACTTAAAACTTGTTCATCAAGAGCATTCGCAATAATTTCGCGTAATGCATCTGCTTTAGACCAGTTTTCCAACACTTGTTCTATATTCAAATCAAAAAGTTTATCCATAATAATCAGCCTTTCTGTATTATGTATTAGTATTCAGCATTCCAGTTATTGTTGTTCAACAAATTCTGATACTCAATTTTGTCAAATTGCTTTTTTAGTTCCTTCAAATCTTCCATATCTTCTCAGCTAACCAGTCAGTTTTATCAAAAATTCTATCATTTCTATTTGCAATTATAGCCTGTTTTCCTCAATCATTTATGAAAAATACGAGATATACGCTGATGATATCCAATAAAGTACAATATACATATATACATTTCTCTTATGAGTATGAGATCGGCGGCATCTCACATCTCATAGTCTTCGAACAAAGGTCATATCTATCATCTTTGCCGCCTACTCAAGGAGACTTATGAAAAAATCAAAAAATTAATATCAAAAATCCCGCATAACCACATCGTTTTCACAGGTATCTGGACACTCCCCCTCACTTTCATATGCATCACCAGCATCATGCGGTCTTGGAGCGGTGAGCTTACGGTCATAGGATATCTTCTAGCCGCTTTATACACTTTGCTGGGCTGCGCGGTTATCACCGGGATCCATATCTATCAATATGTTGAATGGGGAAAACGCATTTTTACACTTCGCTCAGCTCTACATAATCGTGACCTTCCCAGCCACCGGAAGCTAGACGCGTCACATCTTACTGTACCCGCCAAGTATTTTTCTCCCGCCCCTTCCGGGTATATCCTCGGGCGTTCTGGACGCCAGTATGTCCGCATTCTTCCGTCTCAGGATTCCTTCTGTGCACTCGTCTGCTCCTCGCGGGATCCGGAAAATCAGTAACGCTGATGGCAAGCCTACTTGGAAATTTTTGTTCACCACATAGAAGTTTTCTGACCATTGCAACGGATCCTAAGGGTGAACTTTCAGAGAAATTTTCTGATCTATCCGATGTAAAAGTTGTGTCACTGACCGATCGGAAGAAGTACGGCTACAACCCTTTTTTCTGGTACAGGCTGAAAATGACGGATGAAGAAATGGAGCCCTATCTGAAAACTATGGCTGAGGCATTAGTCTCAGACTCCGGTGATGAAAGAAATATGTATTTCTGGGCCAATGCGAGAAAAATTTTGATTGGCCTAATGGCCTGGCTCATTCGAAAAGGAAAAAGTTTTCACGCGGTTATGACTGCCATCAGCACGCACGATGTCATGTCCTTAATAGATCAGGCATTGGGCGAATCCGACAGCAAGCTTGTCAAAAAGATGCTTTCTTCCTACTCTGGGAAAACCGGCGAGGACATGCAGTCGATCCTAACGGAGGTCACTACCTCCATTGATATTTTTGCAGCCTCCTCTTCCATGGACTTGTCGCTGGCCGAATCACCGAGAATGGTCACTCCCTACGATATCGCATGTGATCACTCCATTTTCCTCAGTATCGAGCAGGAACGAATCGTTGAATATGGAGCTTTCATCCGCCTTTTCTGTGCGCAGGTTTTTCAATATCTCATCGCCGACCGGGAAAATCGGTTCACCAGTGCCCAGCTTCCTGTCTGTGTTCTTCTGGAAGAAGCTCCCCTCTACGGCGAGATTCCTCGGCTGGATGAATTTCTCATCACATGTCGGTCGAAAAAAATCTCCATATAAAGTTGTCATTCACCTGATGATCCGGCATAAAGTTGAGAGAAAATCAGCCCGAATGGGCGTTAGATATAACTGATAGCCTGCTAATAAAAAGTCAAGCAGTAAATAAAGAAAATCGTGGAGGGTGAA
>OMUP01000056.1 GCA_900314255.1 uncultured Lachnospiraceae bacterium
TATTGGATGACAGATTGAATCAGCATGCGGGTAAACTCCGTAATGTTCAGTACGGCTTCCTTATGATGGTTTGAGTCGAATCTCTTTTCAATAAGACCGTTGTCTTCTGTATGCGGATTGATCTTTGAATGAATCTGATGGAAAAACTGTTCGATTGTTCCCTTCAAAGATCCCGTGCCGCCCGACACAAGCTCCCGCGTTATGTTCAGATCATTGCACATTCTCTCGAACTCTTTACTCTTAAAATCAGAGCCGCGGTCAACCCTGATATGGCTTGGAATAAAATTCGACGGCCATAATCTGGCATCAGGAAGTTCAATACCATACCTTGCGCAATACTCGATCTTATCGTCGCAAAGATTCAGCATCACATTACTCAGGCCGATTACCGAATTGTTATCATAGCCGACACTTATAGCAACTATAGCCATCGTATATACGTCCCGCAAGGCATATACAATCGGTCTTGAAACTGTCTGATCCGCTTCTTCAAGTGAGATGAGCGACAAATCTACTTCGAGTGCATCACCTTCCAGATAGTCGCCTGGATGGGTTACACCCGTACGGGAACTTCCAAGCAGGAGACGCTTATTGTTGCGAGCCTCCATCGCACTTGTCTTAATCCTGTCTTTTTCCTCAGGTGTAATATGCTGGCTGCAATAATAATAGAACTGACGCTCCGAAGGGCGTTCCGTAATGGGCAATAATATACCGGTCTGATATGAGCCGTCGGGAAGCATCCTGCTGGTTGAAAAATGCAGGTTGTTCATCTTGTCATAAGCACTTTTCAGCGATTTTACGCGGCCGGATTTGTAATATTCCAGGGCTTCTTCAAAATATCCGAGTATTACGTCATCAACAACAATTCTGGTGGTAACCCCGTATTTGCCCGGACTGCCGGTTTTGGTGGTATATGCTGGCTTCCCCGAACGAGTCCTTTTCGCGGGAACTAGAGAATTGTATTTCAGTCCGCTTTGTAGATATTTCCGGATTATTGCCCACAACGTGGCAGGAGTGATGCCATACTTATGCTGTATTTCTGTAAGGATAGGCTTTGACCCCTTTCCCATGAGTCGGATGTAATCCGGGTGGTATTCGTTGTTTACAATTTCGATAATTTCCTTATTGCGGTTATATATTTCTGCTTCGTAGTCGGACAGAGAATCTATATCGACTATTCTGCTGGATGAATCGACTATCTGTCCAAATTCATGCGACATTATCCCATCGGTTATATCAGTGGTTACCAGAGCCCTGATATCCAGCTTTGTGATATTCATGATACAGACAAATGCAGTATCAACCCGGATATATAGAATACGATATTGAATATCGCCTTCGGTAATCACATCGCCGATATGCAGTGTTACATCTTTGTTTTTCATCGGGCTACCTCAACCTATGGGAGCAGGTACAGCAGTGAAGTATAATTTAAAGGCGCAGATTTCATATCAACGGCAATCTGCTTATGTGCTATTAGGTATTTCAGGCGGTTGACCGGATTGCCGTCTTCCGGAACGTTGTAAAACCTTACAACATCTTCTATATTCTTGGCGTAAATGCGATTCAAGTCTGGCTCTTTCAATACATTGCGCCATACAACGTGACGGTTCTGCCAGTATTTCTTCTCGATGGCAAGAAGTTCACAACATCGATCAGTTAATGCCTGCGGCCCTGCCTTCACCGAATACGCACGGTATGATCCGTCATCAAGCGTAACAAGAAGATCAGTAGTCATATGTGATTGACCGTTATTTGCACGCTTTACGCCGAACTCATCCGCAATACGGTTTGTTTCGTCGAGATCTAGAGGATATTGTTCGCGAATATCAACAACCCTGTCATTCCATCGTAAGATCAGATATAGCCATTTCTCACCCTGTGAGAGCAGTTCTATCGTTCTGCCGTGCTTCCAATCCACAATATTTGATGCTGTACCGGTGCTGTTAAGCTCAGCAGCTTTGATCCATTGAATATAATCAGCACCTGTTCCAGTGCCGCGTCCTTCTTGAATTTTCCTTTGTTCAGATATTCGTCTGCTCATTCAATAAACCTTGTCTCTACATGGGACGGAATCGATGCATATATTATAATCCCAGATGCCTGTGAAAACAATAATAAATAGTGCAATATAACGCTACTATTGTGATATAATGGTAAAAGTATATAATAGTAAATAGATTTATAAATTATGTGGCGATATGAGAAAAAATCCGACATAATCTATATAACGAAAATGCCTGTAACAGGCCACACGGAAAGGGCAGCCATTATGGCAAGACAAAAGAAAAACGCGCGGTATACGAATGTATATCTTGAAATTTCAATCGCTGATACACTCGACAGATATTCGGTAGAAAGTGGTATTCCCAAGACAAGAATTGTCGAACAGGCGCTGACCGCATATTTCAAGAAAAACAAAGTCACAATTAAGGCAGATAAAAAGCCGGGAACGTTGCATAACGCTGAGAGAGCAGATAAAGAGGAACGGAATGCCAATAATACCGAGAAGGCTGAATCCTGAAGAAGATGAAATTTTATATTCCTATCTCCAGAGAACCGCACAAGCCAACGGTATAAGGAATTTTGCGCATTTCATTGCGGACTATCTGCGCCCTAACGATGATCTCAGCACGCATAAGGCGGCGGTGATGTATGACGCCAACACCGTATACTATGGCATCTTGCGGCATTTGCCAGACTATGTCGATCCGGTTGATTTTTATCTGAAGCATTCAATTTATCCGTGTATAGCTCCGCTTCGTACAGATGCCCAGCAGACGCATATAGTCAATCAGGCCTTTGGCCGCCAGGAGCAGTTCCCGGGGCTTATCACAAAAATAACCAGCATGGTTCCGGAACTTCGCATTTGCCCGGAGTG
>OMUP01000025.1 GCA_900314255.1 uncultured Lachnospiraceae bacterium
GTGCTGCACGGCGAAAGTCTGCTGTACTCCTGGGATATCGGGATGGGCACCAATTTCGTGACATTGTACGCATATTATGCTGCCAGTCCGTTCAACTGGCTCTGCATTTTCCTTTCCCAGAGTCTCCTGGTTGATTTCATGGATTTCTTTATCATGATCAAAGGAGGACTGGCCGCCCTTTCTTTCGCGTATTATGTCAACCGGCACTACCACAGATCCGATCCGATCATCTGCGTCGTAAGCATGTTCTACGCCTGCAGCGGATACTGGGCGGCATACTGCTGGTGCACCATGTGGCTTGACTGCATCGTGCTCCTGCCGCTGATCATGCTGGGAATCGAGCGGCTTGTCGAGCGCAACTCCTGCACTCTCTACGGTGTGACACTCGGACTGTGCATTTTTACAAACTATTACATCTCCATCATGGTCTGCATATCCTGTGTCGTCTACTTTGTCTTCCGCCTTGTCCTGATGGAAGGCAGAAACAAAAAAAGACGCATCGGAAATGCCATCCTTCATTTCGTGCTCTATTCGGCGCTGGCAGCCGGCATAGCTGCGGTTCTGCTTCTGCCTGAAATCTACACTTTTACGCTTTCTGCCTCGGCTGATTCGACGTTTCCGAAAGTCCTGAGCCAGTATTTTCCATTTGTGCTCATGATCAGCCGGCACATGGCCGGAATTCCGGTCACCTTCGGCGAGAAGTACCCGAATGTATTCTGCAGCGTTGCGGTTCTTTTCCTGCTTCCGCTCTACGTCATCTCGCCGCGTTACACCGCTAAACAGAAGATCGCCCGCAGTCTGCTTCTGCTGGTGTTCCTCTTCTCATTTAACCTCAATGTGTTCGACTACATCTGGCACGGCATGCACTATCCGAACAGCCTTTCCTGCCGGCAGTCATTCATCTATATTTTCTTCGTGCTGCTCACGGCGTACGAGGCGCTGATCAGCATCCGTGATTACACAATGCGGCAGATTGCAGAGGCAGCCGGCATCGCATGCGGACTGATATTCTGGTTCGAGCAGCTGTATGCCAGAGACAGCTCTTCCTACAAGGATACGTACCAGTATGATTTCCGCGTCATTTATCTGTCGCTGATTTTCATTATCCTCTATGTGATTCTGACGGTTGTCGCGAGGAAAAAGAAAACGACCGGCTATATCTGTCTGCTGCTCATTTTTGTGACATCGATCTCGGAAGCAGCCATCAATATGGATCTCACCGGGCTCTTCAAGACAGACCGGAGCAGCTATCTGTCTGACAACAGCACACTCTCATCGCTCGTTGAAACCGCTCAGGAATCGGACACATCATTCTGGCGCATGGAAAAGATCCGCGGATCCAGGACCAAAAATGACGGCGCGTGGTCCCACTATCCGTCAATCTCCGTCTTCTCGTCCACATCAAGCAGCGGCGTCACCGAGCTCTTTCAGGCTCTCGGCCTGGAATCATCGATGAATGAGTACAATTATGCAGGCTCAACCGAACTTACCAATGCTCTGTTTGACGTAAAATACCTGCTGAGTTCCGAGGAAATTCCGGAATATTCCCTCATACAAAAGGTGACGTTGGAAAATGGATATTATCTGTACCGGAACACTCAGGTTCTGCCGGTCGGCTTTATGGTCCCCTCGGATCTGGATACCAGCTGGAGCACCTCATCATCGGCAAATGCGATCCAGACGCAGAATAATTTTGCAAAGCTGGCGGCCGGCGTGGATGATCTTTTCGCAAGTCTTGGCAGTTATCCGACGGATTCAAAAGTCACCGTAACGATCGAAAAGGCCGGCCATTTGTATTTCGTCGTCGGATCAGACAAGGTGAGCTCTGTGACACTTTCCTATGATGACACGGGGAAAACCCGCACTGCTGACGATCTGAAAAATGGCAACAAAATAGTCGATGCCGGGTATGTCGAAGCGGGGACTACGGTCAGCATATCGGCTTCTCAGTCCATGCAGCTGACTGCCTGGCTGATGGACCCTGACAAGCTTACGCAGACTGTCAGCATGCTGCAGACAGAGTCTCTGAATGTTTCCAGCCATACATCCACATCAATCCGTGGTACAATAACCGTCAGTCAGGCAGGAACGTTCCTGCTTACGATTCCGTATGACGGCGGATGGACGCTTACAGTTGACGGTCAGGAAACCGATGTCAGCGCCTGGAAGGACGCATTCCTCTCCATTCCGCTGTCAGCCGGAACACATCAGATTGAGCTGACTTTCCGCCCGAAATATCTGACAGCCGGAATTCTGATCTCAATCATCAGCATCTTCCTGATCGCATTCCTGTATATTCTCCGGCGGCGCGTCGCCAGAGGAAAGATGCGCCGCATGCCGGCAGGCATTGAGAGGATTTTTCTGGAGAGTGATCTGGTCGTACAGTCGGAAGCAAAAAGAAAGGATGACACACAAGAATGAAACTCTGGGGTGGACGGTTTACAAAGGAAACCAATGCGCTGGTCAATGAATTCAACGCTTCAATCACATTTGACCGCCGATTTTACCGGCAGGATATCGAAGGAAGCATCGCCCATGCTGCCATGCTCGGCAGAACCGGGATAATCACAGATGAAGAAAGCCGCAGGATTATCGACGGGCTGAAGGGAATTCTCGCAGATATTGAGTCCAGAAAACTTGTCATCGGCACTGAATATGAGGATATTCACACATTTGTGGAAGCCAATCTGATTGAGCGTATCGGAGACACAGGAAAAAAGCTTCACACCGGCCGTTCCAGAAACGATCAGGTGGCGCTTGATATGCGGCTTTATACCCGCGAGCAGATAAAGGAGACCGATCGGGAGCTTTTTGAACTGGAGAATGTCATTCTCACGATCATGAAAGCAAATGTGGACGCGTTTATGCCGGGCTTCACCCATCTGCAGAAAGCCCAGCCGGTTACGGTCGCTCATCACTTCGGCGCTTATTTTGAAATGTTCCGGCGCGACAGAGGACGCCTCTCCGACATCTACAAGCGCATGAACTACTGCCCGCTCGGCGCCGGAGCTCTCGCCGGCACAACATATCCGCTGGACCGGGAATTCACCGCGAAAGCCCTCGGATTTACCGCACCGACAGCCAACAGCATGGACTCTGTGTCCGACCGCGACTATCTGATCGAATATCTCGATGCCCTTGCCCTGATCATGATGCATCTCTCCCGCTTCTCCGAGGAAATCTGCATCTGGAATTCCAACGAATATCAGTTTATCGAACTGGACGATGCATACTCCACCGGCTCGAGCATCATGCCGCAGAAAAAGAATCCGGACATCGCCGAACTTGTCCGCGGCAAGACCGGCCGCGTCTATGGTGCTCTCATGAGTCTGCTCACCGTCATGAAGGGAATTCCGCTGGCATATGACAAAGATATCCAGGAAGACAAGGAAATGTCATTTGACGCCATGGACACGACAGATGCCTGCATCCGACTTTTCACGGACATGATCCGCACAATGAAATTCCGGTATGACCGCATGGAGGATTCCGCAAAGAAAGGCTTCACCAACGCCACTGACGCTGCGGATTATCTGGTGCGCAAAGGGATTCCGTTCCGCGACGCACACGGCATCATCGGCAGCCTCGTTCTCACCTGCATCAACAGACAGTGTGCCCTGGATGACCTGCCGCTTGAAGAATACAAGAAAGCCTGCCCGGCGTTTGATCAGGACATCTATGAGGCAATTTCCCTCAAAACATGCGTCGACAAGCGCCTCACGCCCGGAGCCCCCGGTCCCGGCGCTATGCAGCAGGAAATCGCGGCATCGGAAAATTATCTGAAAGAGAATCCGGCCATGAAATAAGACAGCGCGTGGCTCCTTGCTCCGGTACCGGTTCCCAGCCACCGGACATCAGGCTCAATCTGAGCGAATAAGCCCGCAGTACTCAAAAAGGGGCTGTTGCAATTCCATTTATTAATGGAGTGGCAACGGCCTCTCTTTTTTGA
>OMUP01000158.1 GCA_900314255.1 uncultured Lachnospiraceae bacterium
CCAATCCGATCGAGAATATTACGATCGACAAGCTCAGCGTCACACATGGCACGGACAGCAAGGGATATGTGCGCGATGTGTATGTGCTGCGGGCGAAGATAAACAACAGCAAAGAGTACTATTACATAACGATTCCGGCGGCCGCGGCTGAGAACAACCGGGCCGCCGTGCAGCTAACAGAGTGATTCAGAAGAATCAGTGCTTTTTCCAGGCCTTGCGGTACATGAGAATCAGAAGCGGGAAGATCTCAAGACGGCCGGCCAGCATGTCAAAGATCATGACGATCTTTGAGAGAGGCGAGTAAGCACTGAAATTGGATGTAGGACCGACGCCGGCGAGGCCTGGTCCGATGTTGTTGAACGTGGCCAGGACAGCGGTCACGTTGGTTTCAAAATCAAAGTTATCAAGACTGATGATCAGGATGGAGAGGGCCAGAATCAGCGAATACGCGGTCAGATAGACCTGCGTGTTGCGCATTGTGGAACTCTCCACTTTTTCGCCGTCCATGCGCACAATTCTTCTCTCGTGGGGATGAACGATGAGAGACAGTTCATTCTTGAGGCCGCGGGTCAGGAGCAGAACACGGGACACCTTGAGGCCGCCGCCGGTTGAGCCGGCACACGCACCGATGACCATGAGAAGACACAGGATGAACTTCGAAAAGTACGGCCAGAGGTTGAAGTCCACCGTCGCGTATCCGCTCGTCGTGATGATTGTGGATACGGCAAAGAGCGATGCCCGGAAGGTCTGCTCAAAATCCGGGAACATCTGACGGATATTCAGGCAGATGAGCGCCGTGCTCACCGCGATGATGATCAGGTACCAGCGGACTTCCTCGAGTTTCAGGGCCGCTTTCCACTTCCGGCTTGCGATGAGGAAATACGCCGTGTAGTTGATACCGGAGAGAATCATGAAAATGCTGATGATATACTGCTGCGCGGTCGTATAGGAGGCGCAGCTGTCCGCCCGGATTCCGAAGCCGCCGGTGCCGACCGTGCCGAATGTGATGCACAGCGTGTCAAAGAGCGGCATGCGCGCGATGAGAAGATAGATAATCTGTGCCATCGTGATAAGAAAATACAGCGAATAGAGGATCTTTGCGGAATCCTTGATGTGCGGCACAAATTTCGTGACGGAAGGCCCGGGGCTCTCCATCTTCATCAGGTTCATGTCGTATCCGCCCATCATCGGGAAGACGGCCATGATCAGTACGAGCACACCCATGCCTCCGACCCAGTGAGTGAAGGAGCGCCAGAACAGGCTGGCGTGGGAGAGAGCCTCGACATTGGTGAGAATGGAGGAGCCGGTCGTCGTGAACCCGGAAACTGTCTCAAAGACCGCGTCAATGTAGGACGGGATTTCGCCCAGGGCGGTGAAAGGAACGGCACCAAGAAGGGACATGATGATCCAGCCCAGCGCAACCGCAACGGCGCCGTCCCGGGAGAAGAGACTGCGCGTCTTCGGACGGAAATGCAGAATCATCCCACCGATGGCCATGTACAGAATTCCAAGGCCCAGATACAGCAGTGCGGCCCCCGCCTCGTGGTAGAGAAGCCCTGTTGAAAACGGCAGGACAAAAAAGGCTCCGGTGAACAGAATGATGTAGCCGAGTATGTAGATGATATTTTTGATGTTCATTTTTCCTGTGTTACGCTACCAGTATGTCTGCGATATCGAGAATTCTCACGCCGGTGGTCACGACGATGACGGAATCGCCTTCTTCCAGGTGATCGGAGCCGGAAGGCGTGATGATCGTGCCGTGACGGTAGATGCAGCCGATCATCACGTTCGGGCGGATCTTCATATGACTGAGCGAAATGCCTGCGACCGGGGATTTTTCCGTGATCCGGAATTCCAGTGCCTCGGCTTTGCCGCCGGCCAGCTTGTAGAGCGTTTCAAAAGAAGAAGCGCTCCCGCTCTTGCGGCGCATGGAAAGATCCAGAGAGCGCACAAACCGGATGATGTGTGAGGCAACCAGATCCTGCGGATAGATGACACTCCCGATGTCCAGATTGTCGATGAGGCTCTGAAACGAAAGGCGGCCGATCTTTGTGACGGTCTTGGCCGTGTCGGAGCTTATGCGGTTGGCATACAGGGAAAGCAGAATATTCTCCTCGTCGATGCCGGTCAGCGACGCAAATCCGTCGGTGGAGGACAGCCCCTCCTCCAGCAGCAGGTTCTGGTCGGTGGCGTCCCCGAGAATAACGGTCGCCTCCGGAAAAAGTTCTGTCAGCTCATCACAGCGGGCCGGATTGTTCTCGATGATCGTCGTGGAAATATTGGAGGCGATCAGATCTTTAATAAGGTAATAAGAAATCTTGCCGCCGCCTACGATCATTACGTTGCGGATGCGACTGCGCACCACGCCGATCTTCTCAAAAAACGCAGCGGCGGAGCTTCTGTCCGCGACGATGCTGACAAGATCTCCGGCCTGCAGACAGAAACTGCCGTCCGGTATCGTCACTTCCCCGTCCCGGGAAACCATGCAGACCAGAATGTGCGAATGCGTCTGCCGGCGGAAGTCCTTCAGATAAAGTCCGTTCAGGATCGACTTTGCAGACACCTGAAACGTGAGCAGATCCACGCCCCCCTTGGCAAATGTGTCCACCCCGATCGCAGCAGGAAACTGGAAGATTCGGGAAATTTCCTGCGCAGCTTCAAGCTCCGGATTGATGATGTCGGACAGTTCGAACGTCCGGCGCAGAAATGCCATCTCACTGTTGTAAAGCGGATCGCGCACGCGCGCGATGGTGCGGACGTGTCCCGTTTTCTTCCCGATGCTGCAGCACAGGAGATTCTTCTCGTCATTCCCGGTGACGGCGATGAGAAGATCCGCTTCCGGAACACCGGCCTGCGTGAGTGTCTTGTGGCTCACACAGTTCCCGACGACGCCGATGACATCGACATTGTCTGTCAGAGCGGAAACCCTTGCATAACTCTGGTCAATCACGGTGACAGAATGCCCCTCAGCACTCAGCTGCTGAGCCAGTGTGTAGCCGACTTTACCGCAGCCGGCAATAACAATTTCCATAGATATATACCCATCCTCTGCAAATGTCTTTCATGATAAGTCTAACGAGTATAGCATTATTTCTCAGCCTGGTAAAGCAGACAATCCGGCTGATATGCCAATTTCGGGCGCTTTAGTGCCCTTTTCAGGCCCTTTGAACAGACAGGAATTGTTGACAAATGCCTGACGCCTGACTAAAATAAATCCTAAATGTGCTGACGAAGACAGTAGGGATGCCAGCCATGGGCAAAGCAGAGACAAAAGCGAGCCGGGACGGTGAAAGCCGGCGTCTTACTGCGAGGCATCCTGAAAATCCCTTCCGAGCAGACAGGCTGAATCTGTCAGTAAGCCTGTACGGTTTCCCTACGTCACCGGGGACGCATATGCTGGTATGTCGTGATAAGAATCGGACCGGTGAACTTCTGGCCTCCTGTCGTATCGCGGCAGGAGGCTTTTTATTTTCAGGAGGTACTATGTACAGTAAAGTGACAGTCGACAACAACTTTACACAGCGCGAAGAGGAGATCGAGGAGTTCTGGAACAAGAACGACATCTTCAAAAAGTCCGTAAAGCAGAACGAGGGGCATCCGATCTATATGTTCTATGACGGTCCGCCGACCGCCAACGGCAAGCCGCACATCGGCCACGTCGAGACGCGCTGCATCAAGGACCTGATTCCGCGCTATCACACTATGAAGGGCGAGCAGGTTCCGAGAAAGGCCGGCTGGGATACACACGGACTGCCGGTTGAACTTGAGGTCGAGAAGGAAATCGGCATCGAGGGCAAGGACGAGATCGAAGAGTACGGAATCGAGCCGTTCATCAAAAAGTGCAAGGAGTCTGTCTGGAAATACAAGGGAATGTGGGAGAAGTTCTCCCGCCAGGTCGGCTTCTGGGCTGATATGGACAATCCGTATGTCACCTACTATGACGATTATATTGAGTCCGAGTGGTGGGCGCTGAAGGAAATCTGGAACAAGGGACTGCTGTACAAGGGCTTCAAAGTCGTTCCGTACTGCCCGTCCTGCGGCACGCCGCTTTCCTCCCACGAAGTTGCTCAAGGCTACAAGACGATCAAGGACAGAACCGCGATCGTGCGCTTCAAGGTCAAAGGCGAAGACGCATATTTCCTTGCCTGGACGACAACGCCGTGGACGCTTCCGTCCAATATCGCGCTTTGCGTAAACCCGGATGATACCTATGTGAAGGTAAAGTGTGTAGACGGTTTTACGTATTATCTGGCAGAGCCGCTGCTTGACAAGGTACTCGGACCGCTTGCTTCCGATAAGAAGAGAAATCCGGATGGAAAGCCGGCGTATGAGGTCCTGGAGACATTTGCCGGCAGGGATCTGGAGTACAAGGAATATGAGCCGCTGTACGAGTGCGCGGCAAAGAGTGTCGCAAAGCAGCACAAGAAGGCGTTCTTTGTATACTGCGACGATTATGTAACCATGACCGATGGTACCGGTATCGTTCATATCGCACCGGCTTTCGGTGAAGACGATGCCCGGGTCGGCCGCAAGTATGATGCTCCGTTCGTGCAGATGGTCGATGATCACGGCCGCATGAAGCCGGAGACAGGCAAATTTGCCGGGATGCGCTGCAAGCCGACGCAGCATGAGATCGACGAAGGCGCAGTGAGCTGCGATCCGGAGGTGCTGAAAGACCTTTCCGAGCGCGGAATCCTCTTTGATGCGCCGAAGGTTGAGCACGACTATCCGCACTGCTGGAGATGCGGCACACCGCTTATCTACTATGCGAGAGAGTCCTGGTTTATCAAGATGACAGAGGTGCGCGACGATCTGGTCCGCAACAACAAGGAAATCAACTGGGTACCGGCCTCTCTTGGCGAGAAGCGTTTCGGCAACTGGCTCGAGAACATTCAGGACTGGGCTCTGTCCCGTAACCGCTACTGGGGCACACCGCTTCCGGTATGGATCTGCCCGGACTGCGGAAAGCAGATCTGTGTAGGGTCCCGCGAAGAGCTGGCGAAGCTCTCCGGCAATCCGGATGACGC